>JBATLS010000428.1:0-4126 GCA_049289435.1 Saprospiraceae bacterium
CAGGAAGGTAATCTATCTATGGTTGCCAATCTTAATATTCCGTCATGCATTACTGATGCCAAAAACTCAGAAATAGAGACCCTAACTGCATCTAACATCATCTTCCAATCTACAGATGGAGGGCAGACTTGGCAGGATATCAGTGCAGGATTGCCTATGCATATGGAAGCCGATAGGTTTTTTGCAAATGACAATGATATCTTTTTGACATCTGCCCATGGGCTGTACCACATATCTTCGGCCAACAATGATCAGGTTTGGAAACAACAAACTTCTCCCGGAGTCAACATCAGAGATATTTTTTCCACATCTTCGGGTCTTATAGGTCGGACCAATACCGGTGCTACGTTCCAAAAAATGACCAACTCCGCTATGTGGATACCTGCATACTCAACCTTGGGTGAACATTCTGTAGAGTATGTCTTTGAATCCCGAAAAGGCACACTCTTTGCAACAAGTAGAAAAGGTATTTACAGATCCAGTGATCAGGGAAAATCTTGGAAACACGTATTCGATCGTGGGTGGGTGATGGAAATGACAGAGTCAAATGGTGTACTCATCTGTGCCAACGAACGTGGAATACTCAGATCAACAGATGAAGGAGAGCATTGGGAATTGGTCATATCCGAAGGTGGGGTAGGGATAGATGTACAGACATTGGAAGATGGATTTGCCGCCATTTCCTACAATGATGGTATGAAAGTCAGGAGGGTGCGTATGTCATCCGATGGTGGCCAGACCTGGCAGTCTATCGATGGTGGCGGGCTCGAACCTTCTCTATCCATTGCTTCTATCACGCAAGTAGGCGAATATCTTTTTTGTGGACATCCCGATGGCATTTTCAGGTCATCAGATCAGGGAAAATCATGGAAACTCATACTACCATCCATTGACAAAAAGGTATATAATCTGTCGGTATCGGGTGGGGTGCTATATGCTATTCCAAAAAATGGAGGATGTTGATTACCTCGTATGATTAACTTAGATATTTAGGTCTATATGAATTGGTGGATGTATCAGGTGATTTTAATATGGATTTTTAGATTATATCTTAGGCGACCCAAAATGAACATTAATAATCCTTCATTGCTCACCATACACCTACCCATTATTCCTTTGCAATGGTCTCTGGAGACTAAAATGTTTTAAACCTTCTTTTATATACACAAGATTTGATATACAAGCACCTAATATTAATATTTCGATACTACTATTTTGAGGATATTCTATCAAAAAGAAAATGTAAAAATAAAAAAGAGATAGCCAAAGATAGCCACTTTGAAAAAAAAGAAAACGGTATGTCGATTTAAAGCCGCTCAGCCAAAGTCTCGCAGATAACCAAAAATTTATACATATCAACATAATAAATATAGTACAACATGCTCTATATAAAGTAGATGCGTCGATGATATCTACTTTCTTTATCAAAAATAGACCGCAATATGCAGCTAAACTGAGCATTATTATCTCCAAATAAATGGCCTTTTGTCGCTTTACAGCTCTATTGAGTGCTATTCGCGGCAAGCTATATATCCATCCTATCCAAGCAGATGAGTCTTTTTTTAACCATAATTTCCATTTCCGTTTGCTTCGATCAAAAGCGTCATCAAATGAACATCCGCCATCTATATCACTTTCAATCTGAGTGCAGATGTGATCTATGATTTCATCTCCTATATCGACAAATTTGATTCCCGATTTCTCAATATATTGGTGGACGAGTGCGGACTGGTCGCTATTAAGTGTCATAAATCCAGTTTTGGCGGTGATAAAATCAATTGTATATTCTTGATAAATCCTTCTAACTCCTCTAATTTTGACTTTCCTGCTGTTATACCTTTTTCAGAAAGCGTATAATATTTGCGGACTCTGGTGCCCACATACTCCAACTCTGCTATGAGAAAACCATCATCTTCTAGTTTGTGCAATGCGGGATACAATGCCCCTTCACTGATGATGATTTCTCCCACTGTCATGTCTTTCACCCTCTGCGTAATTTCATATCCGTACATACGCTCTTCTATACTCAAAAGGTGCAAAATGATAGCACTCAAACTTCCTTTGTAATATGGTGAGGGCTTCATAAATCGTTTTTGACTTTAATTTCGCAACAAATATACATAAAGAACTTATGCATTGTTATCTTTTGTACCTAAATTTTTTAATATTATAAATTTTGAGACTACCCCGAAAAGATGAAAATAAAGAAATGCCACAAAGACTCTAAGTCTCAAAGTTTCACAAAGAATTGGATTTCAATTATTTACATTTCGTTATTCTTTGTGACTCTTAGTGGTTTTGTGCCTAAGTGGCAAAAATATACTTTTCGGAGTAGTCTCAATTTTACCGTCTAAAGAATCAAAATAGGGGAGAATTTGGATCTATGGTCTATTAAATTTCACCAACGCTCTGTCAGTAAAATAGAACATTTTCCATTTATAACTTTATTTTGACACAACAGTTGAAAGCAATACATCAAATAAATATACCTACACCAAAGCGCCATCTTTGAGCTCATCTACCGACTCTGGATTGAGGAGCGTCGATGTATCACCCAGCTGGTCGGTTTGCCCTTCGGCTATTTTCCTGAGTATCCGCCTCATGATTTTGCCCGATCTTGTCTTAGGCAGTTGAATGACAAATTGTATTTTGTCCGGCTTGGCTATAGGACCGATCACCTGAGTGACCACATCCAATATTTCTTTTCTAAAATGTTCTTTATCGACTACTGGACTGTGGGTTTTGACATATGCATAGATGCCCTGACCTTTGATATCGTGTGGATAGCCTACGACCGCCGATTCTACCACACCAGAATGCTGATCTATCGCATCTTCTACCTCCGCAGTGCCGATCCTATGACCTGATACATTGATGACATCATCGACCCGTCCTATGATCCTGTATCGACCCATATCATCTCTTTTGGCACCATCTCCGGTGAAATACATATTTTTGAAAGCAGCAAAATAGGTGGTTCTGCATCTTTCATGGTCTCCATATATGGTACGCAGCATGGAAGGCCACGGAAATTTGATACACAATAAGCCTTCTACATTATTTCCCACAAGTTCATTGCCATTGGTATCCAAGAGACAAGGCTGGATACCAGGCAAAGGATAAGAAGCAAAACAAGGCTTAGTATCTGTAATACCCGGCAAAGGAGTGATCATAATGCCTCCAGTTTCAGTTTGCCACCATGTATCCACGATCGGTGCTTTATGACGACCTACTTTTTCATCATACCAATGCCAGGCTTCATCATTGATGGGTTCGCCGACTGAGCCTATGACTTTGAGGTGAGACAGGTCGTAGCCTTTGGGTGCATCCCATCCGGCAGCCATCAATGCTCTGATAGCAGTGGGAGCAGTATAAAACTGATTGACACGATGTTTTTCGCAGACATGCCAAAATCTGCCCGCATCCGGATGCCCGGGCACTCCCTCGAACATCAATGTAGTAGCACCCGCCAACAGTGGACCATAGATGATATATGAATGACCTGTGATCCAACCTACATCAGCCGTACACCAATATACATCGCCATCTTGATACTGAAATACATTACTGAACGAATAACATGTATAGACCATGTATCCTCCGCAAGTATGTACTACACCTTTGGGCTTGCCCGTGGATCCCGATGTGTACAATATAAACAGCATATCTTCAGCATCCATGATCTCTGGTGCACAGATATCGCTCATAGTATCCACGGTATCATGCCACCAATCGTCCCGACCATCTTGCCAAGCTACTTTACCACCTGTGGTTTTATACACCAACACATGGGTGATCGAATCACATCCCATCTCTATGGCCTGATCTACTACTTCTTTGACCGCTATATTTTTAGGTCCTCGCCGATTGTAATCAGAGCAAACGACCATTTTACATGCGGAGTCTTTGATACGTTCGGCGAGTGCATTGGCCGAAAAGCCTGCAAATACTACTGAATGAATCGCTCCAATCCGTGCACACGCCAACATAGCAATCGCAACCTGTGGGATCATAGGCATATAAAAACAGATCCGATCTCCTTTTTGGATACCACATGATTTAAAGTAATTGGCGCATTTATTGACTTCGGCCAACAGTTCTTTATAGGAATATCTTACTGATGGCT
>JBATLS010000429.1:0-2011 GCA_049289435.1 Saprospiraceae bacterium
TTGGCAACTGAAGACTATATGAATTTTGACAATTATTCTTCCTTATTAGAAAATTGTAATAATATTGATATAAGTGTTATGGCTGCAATAGAAATGCATTTCAGAATAGAAAAGAAAAATCTCTCTAAAGATCAATTACGAAGTAATAAATTTATCATCTTAGAAAAACGAAGAAAGAAACTACACAACAAAGTTGGAATTCAAAAAGATACGGTAAACTCAACAATAAATGAATTGTCGCTGAAGAGTTCATTTGAAACAAAGTTGATAGAGGAAGAAGAATAGATCCCTATAACATTGGCTATGATGATATTTTGGCTATCGCCAAAACCATCACATAGCCTTTGACGTTGAACAAACCTATAAATAAATATATTTAAAAATCGGGAAAACAGCTATTTAGGCATAATAATTGGCATAGCAGGTATAAATAAATAACAAAAATAATGATACCTGTAAACACACATTTAACAGCATTTGAGTCGCATTTGGTCCTTCTCAATTCGCCACTTCGTACGAGAGTTTCGTATCTTAGTTCACTAAAAAAGTATCTGGAGTATTGTAATACCCAAAAAAGAGATGATGGTTTTACGGATGATGCAGTGAAGGAATACCTGCTTTATCGCTTCAGTCAAAATTTAGATTGGAAGACCATCAATATGGATTACTCAGGCATAAAAAAATATTTTGTAGGTGTATTACAAAAAGAGTGGAATACGGTGATGTACCCACGGCCCAAAGTAAATGCTGAATTGCCTAATGTAATCTCAAAAGAGGAAGTGCAAAAACTGATAGAAAACGTAAGGATGCTAAAGTACAAAGCATTTTTCATCTTCCTGTACGCTACGGGTATGCGTATCAGTGAAGCTTTGGCAGTAAAAGTAAAAGACATCCATTCAGACAGACTACAGATCAAGGTAGAGAAAGGCAAAGGTCATAAAGACAGGTACGTTGATGTACCGATGGAATTGATAGAAATATTAAGAGAATACTACAAAATCTATACACCAACAGATAGGTTGTTTTATGGAGAAAACAGACACGATGTCTTAAGTGAACGCAACATACAGCATGCCATGAAGCGTGCCAAAAAGAAGTCAGGGATCATCCACGAGATCAGCCCACATACATTGCGACACTGTTATGCTACCCACCACATGGAAAATGGATCGAATATTGTATATATCCAGAAGATGTTAGGGCATAGGAGCTTAAAAACCACATCGATATATCTGCATTTATGTGTAAACTTTCAGAGCAAAAACATAGTACATCCCATGACACTTATCGTACTGAGTCTGAAGGGCAATACTCAGATATAGGAGCATTGTTTAGAATGCACAAAGAAGCATATATCAACCTATACCATCCGGAAAAACACGAGATCAAATTTATAAAAGATGTAAGTAAATGTAAGACCCCTGCGATGGGAGGTATTGTGATAAGCTGCAAGAGTTGCAAAAATAAGACGTATCTGTATAAGTCATGTGGCAATAGTCAATGTCCGAAATGCCAAAGCATAAAGCGCATGCAGTGGCAAGATAAACTGGCAGGCAAGATGCTAAAATGTCCATATCAGCATATCATATTTACCATTCCCCATGAGCTAAACTATATAGCAAAAGGTCACCCAAAGTTAGTGTATGGCATATTGTTTAAAGCTGCCTGGGCTACCATCGGGCAGCTTACAAAAGATGAAGCCAATTTGGGGGGCATACCAGGCATGACAGCAGTACTACATACGTTTGGATCAGATTTGAAGCACCATATACATCTGCATACCTTAGTTACCTTTGGAGGAGTCAGTAGAGAAGGAAAATGGATTTGGCCCAAGCGAAAAAACAAAATAGCACCCTATCGTAAAATATGTAGTACCTTTAGATCAATCTTTATTAAAGCACTTGAGCGACAATTACTAAAGAGTGATCCAGTGTATTTTGACAAAGTAAAAGGCTTGATAAAGGGCACAAAAGAAGTAAGGTGGTGTGTACACAACACACCACCCACTGCT
>JBATLS010000430.1:0-2565 GCA_049289435.1 Saprospiraceae bacterium
AAACACAGCTTTTCATCAAATTTAATCTCCATAGCTATCCCGATAGCTATCGGGAATGAAAATGAAATTTGATATCAATCTGAATTTCAAGCACTTACATATCATTTTAACATATGTTTTTAAATGACTTCATTGTTTAATTTTTGCGAATTCAAAATTCGCCATGACCATCTTCAAAATATTATTTTAAAATTTTCAGCATTTTGAGATCTGCTTTTATAATTACCATATTCTACTTTTTGCTAAACTGCACACCAGAGGAGCAAACGGTTGCTAATTTTAGTTTAATACGATATACTATAGAAGGGCAGGAGAATTATTCGTTTTCGGCTACAACATTATTTCCTGAACTAACCATCCATTTTTCGGCACCTATAGACAAAACCACCACAGCAAATGCGGTCAATTTGTACGGCAATAACACGTCAGTACCACTAAAATATACTTACAAAAGCAATGATAGTTTATTAGTCATCTCTACAGTCTCCAAATTGAGTCCTATGGTGAAGTATGATTTTATAGTGGACAATCAACTGAAATCAACACAAGGTGTGCCGCTATTTTCCACATTACAAACCAGCTTCACCACTCCTTTAGATACTACTGACAAGTTTCCCAGGATATCGGACGCTACTCTGATGGATCTGCTACAACGTCAAACTTTTAAGTATTTTTGGGACTTTGGGCATCTGGTTTCAGGACTTGCCAGAGAAAGAAATACTTCCGGAGACTTGGTGACATCTGGAGGTTCTGGCTTTGGAGTCATGAGCATAATAGTGGGCATCGAGCGTGGATTTATCAGCAGACAGCAAGGTTTGGAAAGATTGTTGACGATGACTGATTTTCTTAAAAATAAAGCAGAAAGACACCACGGAGTATATCCTCACTGGCTCCATGGAAGTACGGGTAAGACCATCCCCTTCAGTACCAAAGACGATGGAGGAGATCTCGTGGAGACTTCTTATCTCATCGCCGGGCTACTCTGCGCAAGTGAGTATTTTGACCAAACCAACGCAAACGAAACACTATTGAGAAAAAATATAAAAGATATTTGGGAAGGTGTGGAGTGGAACTGGCATACCAAAGGAAATGAAAATGTCTTGTACTGGCATTGGTCATCTAAGTACAATTGGGAGATGAATTTGCCAGTGAGAGGATGGAATGAGTGCCTGATCACGTACGTACTCGCCGCTGCTTCACCTACATATCCGATATCAAAAGATGTCTATGAAAAAGGATGGGCCAGGAGTGGCGGTATGAAAAATGGAAAATCATTTTACGGGATTACACTGCCATTTGGACCTGATCAGGGAGGACCATTGTTTTTTTCTCACTATTCCTTTCTGGGTATTAACCCTTCCAATCTAAAAGACCAGTATGGCGATTATCGCCAGCAAGTGGTCAATCATTCCAAGATCAATTATGCCTACTGCGTTGCAAATCCACGCAAATATGCTGGATATAGCAAAGATTGCTGGGGTCTGACTGCCAGTGATTCCAATGGCGGGTACGATGCCCACAGTCCTACCAATGATAAAGGGGTCATCACACCAACTGCTGCTCTGTCGTCTATGCCTTTTACTCCTGAAGAGTCTATGGATGCATTGAGATTTTTTTATTACAAACTGGGAGACCGCATCTATAAAGACTATGGTTTTGTGGATGCCTTCAATCTCACCAATATCTGGTTTGCCAACTCATTTTTGGCCATAGATCAGGGACCGATCATCATCATGACAGAAAATCATCGCTCTGGATTGATCTGGAAATTGGGTATGAAAAACCACCATATCAAAGGCGGATTGGATAAATTGGGATTTACTTATTAAGAGATGAGGATATGACCACCAGATTATTATTTTCCATCTTTGCTGTGCTCGTTCTAAACTCTTGTAGCCCACGACAAAGCAAGCATCTTTATACTCGGGAAGAGCTCAAGAAGCGTACTTTTGATTATTTTTGGCAGACTGCTGACTCCCACAATTATCAGATACCAGATCGATATCCCACCTTGACCTTCTCCAGCATAGCTGCCACAGGTTTTGGGCTGAGTGCATATATAGTAGGTATAGAAAACAAATATATCCAGCGGAAACAGGGTGCAGAAAGGGTTCGGAACACACTGGTGACGCTTTGGAATCTACCTCAGGGGCCAGAAACATCTGGAGTTAGTGGATATAAAGGGTTTTTCTATCATTTCCTGACACTGGACAAAGCACTGAGATTCAAACAAGTCGAATTATCATCAATAGACACTGGCTTGTTGATGGCTGGAGTGCTGAGTTGTATGTCATATTTTGATGACCCCAAAGATCCCGTAGAGAAAGAAATCAGAGCAATGGCCGATCAGTTGTTCCAAAGGATAGACTGGCCATGGATGATGAAATCCAATGGTTTCATGAGTATGGGATGGCATCCTGAGCGGGGATTTATAGAGAGTGAGTGGTCGGGATATAACGAAGCTATGGTACTTTTGATCATGGCGATGGGCTCACCCACCCACCCAATAGCAAGTGATGCCTGGGCCAAGTGGTGTTCTCATTATCAGAGAGATAGTTTTTACGG
>JBATLS010000431.1:0-13914 GCA_049289435.1 Saprospiraceae bacterium
TTATCTCTGAGTTCCACACTCATCATACCAAGAGTCCCCAGAATTACTGTATTCCCATTGGCAGCATCCGCTATCAGGCCACCTGGCATTTTATGGTCCAGATCTTTGTCTTCTGGATGCAGATATCTGGAGGTTACTGATACTTTTCCGTTGTAAGCCACCCCTTTAGCATCCATGATTGTCCCAGGATTGAATGTAATCTGCCCACCACCGATCACCGCAATATTTCCACCAGCATTGCTTTCGAAGGTCTTGCTTCCATCCAGGATGGCCATTTTTACATAAGAATATGATACAGCACCTTCGATGGGATAGATATAATCTGATCCTAGGATATATCCATCTTTAATGACTTTAAGATAAGTGCCATGTTTGTCCATCTTGACATCCTTAAACGAAAACACCCCCCATTTATTGGTCTTGGTAGTGTTGCTATATATCGAAACTCGAGCATCAGCTACAGGTTCATTATTCTCATCATATACATAGCCAATCAATGACGCTCCTACTTCCTGATATACTTCTGCTGTAAAAGGGGTATATGTCTCTTCATTGGATTCTTCGGAGTCTTTGTGGCAGGACGTCATTGTTATGACCAACAAGACTACCCATATTGTATCAAAACTTAACCGCATCGTTTTTCTTTTTTTCTTTATATACGTACTGTGCATATACGGTAAGAGTGATAAATAACACAAAACGCTCCTTCGCTTGTAAAGTTTTTTTTTATATATTGGTGTTCACGGCATTGCATCCTATTTATACAATTTGGAGTTTGCATACAATCAGAGATTGCAAGGCCATGGTAAAACCATTAAAAAAAAGAGGAGAAGATAATAAATTACCTGCTCCTCTTTGATCTTTATTATGTGAATCAATACCTTACTTAAAGCAATATTTTGATTCTAAAAATTTATCTATTTCTGCACTATTACCTTTTTGATTATTAACCCCTGATCAGTATGAATGAGCACATTGTAAGTACCTGATATCACTCCATCCAGACTTAAACTGAGTCTTGTATTTTGGACATTGTCAAAACTCCTGGAAAGTGCCATCTTCCCATCTATGGTTACAAGTTCTACACGGACACTTCTCGAAGGTTTCTCTAATGCTACGTCTATATATAATTCCTGAGATGCCGGATTGGGGAAGGTTTTGACTTCACCTGTTTGATCTATATCGTAGGTTGAACTGGCTAATACTACGTCCATTTCGAGGTACATCATAGCGAATGAATGTAGTGTGGAAGTATTCCCTAATTGGTCAAATGTTCTTCCTCTGATATCGGCATTTTCTCCATTTACCCCTTCGATTTGCCAAAGTGACCCTGAAGTTCTATTGATCTTGAGGGTATCAAAAGCCAGATTGGTCGCTGAAGTATATATCGATCTGTCAAAAGAACTAGCCAGAGAAAAGCCGTTGTAAGTTAAGAAAGTATATCTAGGTGCTGTAGGCTCGAAAGGATTGGAACTTGCTACCAGAAAATAAGAAGTGTTGTCTTTTAGTTTTACTCGTCTTCCTTCACGTGCATTGCCTTCACTATCAGGCTCCCATACAGTGGTTTTGATATTTCTGTAGTTGGGTTGATTTTCGATAAACACAGCATTGGTACCTACCAGTGTTCTTTCATCCGGACTACATGAGTCATCTTTATTTTTATCATCCCACTCATATAGATCTACTATGACCGAGCCAGTACCTTTGATATCTGCAGGGGTATTGGCCAGACCAAATCTGACTGTATCTACTACATAATTATTTCCTTTAGGTAGATAATAAATATTACCCCCTGAATAAAACTTCGTGATCCTTGCGCTGACCGCCCAAATAGCTGCTATGTCTCTCATATAGTTGGCAGGGGTGACCTCGCTCTCGGGCAATAAACTACCAAAAGTCTTGTCGGTCACGTCAAAGAAAAAGTCCTTTGAATTATTGGCTCCTGTCGCTTCTTCAGTACCTGATATGATGTATGATGCGTCATAAGAAGCCACTTTAGCTGGTGGTGTAAATAGATTGGCAAATGGTTTATTCTCCTCAGTAATCCCCGCATTTAGGGTACCATATGTATTGGTATATTTAGCAACGGTAGTGGTGTCCTCCTTGATGACAATATCCAGTTTGACATTGGTCGCATTGAGGTTTCCTATATTGGATACATCAGCCAAAAATGGCATAGGGGCTACCTGAGTCTTTGGAACTCTCAACGTAGGTGCCACAGCAAAAAAGTTTTCGTTAACTTTAATGTCTGCAACTGCTCTATTGATCAATAGTACATCGTCCAATATAAAACAATAGAAATCGCCTACCACTGTGATTCTTACTCTACAATTGTCTTTATTTGCGAAAGCAGGCACTGGATAAGAGACCGTTTCAGTCAAATAGGACGAATTTACCACATTGGCAGTCACTATAGGTTGGATTGCGCCCCAGCTGGTACCATCAAAAAATGAGATTTCGGCTCTTCCATTCAATCTTGTGTGTAGCATAGTGAATTGCACTATGACACTGTTTTTCCCCGTACAATTGATCGGAGGAGAAATGAGTGATGATGTATAATTATTATAAGGTTGGGCTGGAGCAGCGTTGTCTTCATACTGCAATGCACCCAAATCCATCACTGCAGCACCATTACATCTTGTTTTTGATGCGATCAATCCTGAAGAAGCGCCCGTAGCTGTTTTAGGCAAAGTGGATGGCGAATGATACCAAGTCGTCCTTTTGTTCAGTGAAGTGTCCCCATTTTCTATCGTCCATCCATTCAGTCCATTGTTGAAATCTCCTTGTCCCGCTACATTGCCCCAAAATACTTCGGGTTCATAAGTGACGGTGCAAGTCTCTGGCTTATTCAATAATTCCACTGTCACGGTGTCTGACAATAATGCTGTCCTAAGCTTAACACAGTCTGCATTGGTCATCATAAAGGCGTTTACCTTAAGTTTATAACCATCTGCTCCACCACCTATAGAAGTAGCTTGCGAACCTGTAGCAGTATTGCAAATGATTACAGCCATTGCACCAGCGTTTGCTGCATTGACTGCTTTGACTACCACGCCACATACCCCTCTATCTACGAAGCCGATTTTGCCAGTCAAGTTATTTACTAAGGGTGTACATGCATCGGCTGTAGGTGCTGCTCCATCATCACCTACTCTTGCCAAGGCTTTCAACGGAGTGGCATTAAGTGGTCCCCATGTAAATCTTTGAATCGGATATTCTCCTGCTATTCCTATTGGAGCGGTTATTTTTAATGTGTTTACTTGGGCACTCACCTGTGCGGCTATCCCAACAACGACCATTAAAAAAAATGTTTTTGTAAAAAATTTAATCATTCTGAAAATTTTAAGTGATTATTTTAATATTGTTAATAATTCTATTGTATCGGTAAAAATAAACATTTATGTCAAAAAGAAATACTAAAACTGATACATTTTACAATAAAAAATAAATAAATAGGGTTTAGCATGATTTTTTTACTTCAAATGTTAGGGATATTCACCCAATTCTGCCCTTAATTCTTGTAAATCTACAGACACTACTCCAGGTTTTTCACATACTTGTCCACCAGCTGTGTTGGCTAATAGTGCCAAAGATGACAATGGTAAATTCTTCAGGTAACCCAGTGTGATAGCGCTGATGACTGTATCTCCCGCACCACAAACATCAGCGATGACTCTCGATGATGTGGAGAAGTTTTGACCATCACGCCCATCGTGCATGTACAAGCCTTCATTTCCCAATGTCACTATGGTCAATTCATGACTTAAGTTTTGTCTGACGATCTGATCTATTTCATTCAGATCCTCAGTAGAATGATTTATCGCACTCATGATTTCTTTTTTATTGGGTTTAAATACAGTACATCCCTTATATGTAAAAAAATTCTTTTCCTTAGGGTCTATAAAAGTGGGGATATCTGAAGAATTTGCCAAACACATGATTTGTTCTATCAATCCCTGCGTAAGCAACCCTTTGTTATAATCTTGTAGTATGATCCCATGTATTGTGCTTGAATTTAAGATTTGTTTAAGGTGAACAATTAAAATATCTTCAGTTTCAATATTTATATCTGCTTTATCTTCATGATCGATCCTAAGCAGGTGTTGAGTATTGGACATGATCCTGGTTTTGACGGTGGTTTTTCTACCATGTACCGTTATCAGATTTGCGCTAATATGCTCATAAGCGTCTGACATCTGCATGATAATTTTACCGCCTTCATCTTCGCCAATGATCGACAACAATGTCACTTTGGCACCAAATGCATGCAAGTTGACTGCTACATTTGCTGCACCACCCAACCGATCTGATCTATGATCCATCTCTACTATCGGGACGGGGGCTTCGGGGGAGATTCTTTTCACTTCTCCGGATATATATCGGTCTATCATCACATCACCTATGACCACAATGTGAAGATCACTAAAATCAGGTAAGCTCAGTATTTCGGTCTTGTTCATGGATCAAATTTACAGTGGATTTTTTAGGATTGGCTCAATGTAGGTATATATTTTTTCAGTGGCACCCCGATTCTTTTCAAAATACGATGTCAAGATCTGGGATACTTTTTGATACTCGTTTGGATTTTTTTCCATTTCTGAGATTTCACTTACGATTTCTTCAAAGGACTGAATAGCGTATGATGCACCCAAGAATTTAAGTGCCAGAGCTTCATTAAACTTTTTGTGATTGGGCCCAAAAAAAACGGGAACTCCAAATACCGCTGGTTCTAAAATATTATGAATACCGTCACCAAAGCCTCCACCTACATACACATATTTTGCCAGACCATACAAACTCATAAGTAATCCTATATTATTGATAATCAATATATTGGTGCGCCATTCTGTCGCAGAGTAAAGATCTGATGGCTTATCAATTAAACCAGAAATTTGATTTATATTTACTTGCTCTATGTCGTGAGGCGCTATGATATGGATGAAATCAGGGAAGGTATTGATGACATTTTGCACAATCTTCATATCTGAGATCCATACACTTCCATACACGATGACCGTCTTTCCTTTTACCAAATCTAGCCATCGATCTTCCAACTTGCTTTGCGATTTGTTTTGGATAACTCTATCTATTCTGGTATCTCCTACACAAAAATGATTGGTAAATCCATGATGCTCCAGTACTTCTGATGACTCATAGTCCTGGACATATATCGCATCAAACTTCATCAAGAGCTTCTGGAATGGCTTGAATATAGGGTGAAAAAAATAGTCTGACTTACGAAATACTCCCGATATTAGCACAACCCTGATTTTGTGGCTCATCAAAGTTTGAATCAGTCTCCACCAAAATTCATATTTGACAAATATAAAAACGGATGGGTTGCCAAGACGGACGATCTTACTTATATATTTAGTCCTGTCCGATGGTAGGTATATCACTACATCTGCCCCAGTATAATCCTTTCTAATTTCATAACCTGATGGTGAAAAAAAACTTAAAATGATCTTCTTTTGAGGGTACTTTTCTTTGATCATTTCTATCAGTGGGCGACCCTGCTCAAATTCGCCCAAAGACGCACAATGAATCCAAATACTTTCTTTATTTTGGTCAGTAAAAGCTTCTAAATCGATCCATAGTTTTTGACGACCTTTATAAAGTTTATTGATCTTGTCCGAATAAAACCTAAAAAGATAGACATACAAATCACCCAAAAAGATGCCGATATCATAAAAGAAAAATAAAATTTTAGCCATTTAAATCACTTCAATAGAATATATCCTGACTACTTCCAAAATAAATAGGAAAATTCCAAACGATACGCAGCCCGATCAGCATATCTGTCCTAGAGGGAATGGTAGGCAAACCTGTATCAAAATTGTATGCACGGACTTCTGAAGTAAAGCCCTGAATAAAATCGAGTGCAAATTCAAAATTGAGCCTTCGATCGTTGCTCAAATGCTTGTAAGCGATGGTTTCTTTGAGAGAAAAACCTCTGGTAAGGCGGTCGTAGCCTACTTGCCTTCCCGCCCTGATTTGCCCCACGGAGTTTCGCTCATCTACAAAATGTATTTGATGTTGTAATAGTCCTCCGCTGATCAAAAGTTTGATTCCTGATCGACTATCTTTTATCAAGGGGAAAAGTCTGCCGACACCCAATCCCATATAAATTCCCCTTTGTCTCAAGAAAACATCAGCAATCTGGTTGTCGTCACCTGGGATCGCCCCGGATGAAGTTCTGAATGGTGCCAATACATCTTCCTTCACTTTATCCCCATAGAGGTACATAAATTCGGCATTGAGCAACCAATTTTTACTTGTGATATACCCTCCTCCCAATGAAAAATGAAGATTAGCACCGTACCTGTCCTTCAGGTCGCCCAACGGCACATTACCTCCCAATCCGATGCTACATTCTACCAAAGAGACGGAAGGCTCAGGCTCAACATGCAATTGAGCAGAGACCATACCTGCACTATAAATGCAAAGCAAAAGAATGATATATTTTTTGAAATTCATCGACTATTCTAGTTTTTGTCGCAAAGTTACATATGCTTTCAAATATTGGTGAAGATTTTCTGCTCCACATCTATAGACTTTTAATTCTTTGAGATTCTTAGTGTTTTTGTGCCTTTGTGGCAAAATTAAACTTTTCGGAGTAGTCTCATGGTTGCAATATCAATTTTTTATTAAAATACACTCCTGTGTTGGTTTCAGTCCCAAAAAATTCGGCATATTTCACTTGTGGAAAAACGCCCAAATCCTCTGCATATACATAAATCATACGGAGTTGGATGTTTGTGTCCCCTATTTTGGTAAACACTCTAAATCTATCTTTTGAATTTTTGGCAAGATAAAACTTCATGTCGTCGTATGATACAAATCTAAACTCTATCAAGTCAGCACTTATCACGTGATGGTGATACCCGTAGGCAAGTTTTTTTTGGATGATGTTGAGTTCATTAGTCTCACATATACCGTTTTGATCAAAATTTGCCCATTTGATCTTGATGGGTTCATGTAGATTTATCAACTGATGATGCACATTGTTGAGTTCATAAATGACCGAATTGGTATTTTGATTGCGCTGTATATAAAACAACAATTCAGGATAGTCTTCTACATCAGGGTATGTATCCGGACGACCGTCATAACCAAATGCTATATTATCTGTAGAGATGTCTGGATTGAAAAACATCGATTTTGATTTTAAGATGGTAAATTTACTTAAAAAATGATATATATCTGATACTTTGGGGTCTCTTTTTGAAGAATCCTAGCCGAATTTGTAGAATAGCTCAAATTTGTAGAAAAAATAATCATAAAAAAATATTGGTGTGCTCCGTCATAAAACCCACTGAAGTGCAAAATATATCCATGATTCGGGTCAGGAGTGATCTGTTTTAAGTGATGAAATTCACATTGACCACCTACCCAGTCATCATAGCACCCAAAATTATACTGCCTATTAAGGATTCTCCTTTGAGATCATATCGTTGTATTTTAAATACATAGGTAGGGCTGCTGATCCGTACCATTCGATAAGATCCATATCGAAAATCCCTGCTTGGACAGCGGGGTCAGTCTGTACCAGTTTTGTTGCTTCTTCTATTGTTTTCACATCCAGAATAAACAGGCCTCGATATTCTCTCTCATTTTTGCCGAACGGCCCGGCTACAATCAGCTTTCCTTCATCTGCCAATCTCTTGATATTCTGCATGTGTCCTCTGAACAATTCGCTTCTTCTTTTCTTATCTGTGATGGTATCGTGACCAGTCTTAAGGATGACAAAAATATAAGATTTCATACCATACTGATCCGCTCCAAGTGAATCTGCCAATCCTTGCTGAAATTTTAGATTCTGCGCCAGAACACATTGGCAACTCAATCCGAAAAACATAATAAAAATGATCAATATTCTCATAATAATTGATTGGTGATGACATACAAAAGTACAAATATTGGTGTGAAAATCAACATATTTATTGATTATTCAAGACAATCATATACTAAGGCATACTGGTTGATCTTTGGGCATAAACATGCTAAACATAACTCTTTTCTTTAGTTCCAATACTTTGACATTTTATCAAATACTATTACCAAAAAAAAACTCCCGCAAAACAGAAGCTTACAGGAGTTTTAACATTTTTATATTCTACTTCATAAAATCATACCCTACTGATCTTCCTCTATGTCTTCGATCGCATCATTCAGATCCTTTGTTGCTTTTTTGAGCTTTTCCACCCCATTGGTCATAGGGGTAATCACTTTGGGTAATTCCGTGGATGGTGTAGCCGAAGATGAAAAAGTAAATCCTTTGGCATCTGTACCGATATAGATGGTATCACCTGCCCCAAATTTGCCACTCAATACATTTTTGGCCAGCTCGTTGATGATCTCTTTTTGTATCACCCGGGTCATAGGTCGAGCGCCAAATTGTGGCTCATACCCAAGATCCGCCAGTAATGTCATCGCCTGGTCATCAAACTGAATGCCTATCTCTTGTTTGGCGAGATTTTTGGTCAATTTTTTGATCATCAGCATAGCAATCTGCTTAATTTCGGACTTTGACAATGGCAAAAACATGATTTTCTCATCTATTCTGTTGAGAAATTCGGGCCTAAGTGTATCTTTCAGCATGTCAAAAACTTCTACTTTGGTCGTCTCTATGATGTCTGCTTTGTGTTTGTCACCGAGGGCGTCGAGATCTTCAAAGTTTTCGAGGATCGTCTCTGATCCCATATTGGAAGTCATGATGATGATCGTGTTTTTAAAATTGGCCACCCGACCTTTATTGTCCGTCAATCTCCCGTCGTCCAGCACCTGGAGCAAAATATTGAATGTGTCCGGGTGAGCTTTTTCGATTTCGTCTAGTAGGATGATGGAGTATGGTCTCCTTCGCACCGCTTCGGTCAGTTGACCTCCTTCGTCATATCCGACGTATCCAGGAGGCGCACCTACGAGTCTGGATACAGCATGCTTCTCCTGGTATTCGCTCATATCTATGCGGGTGATGGCCGATTCGTCATCAAACAGCACCTCTGCCAATGCTTTAGCCAGCTCGGTCTTTCCGACGCCTGTAGGTCCCAAAAAGATAAATGAGCCTATAGGTTTCTTTTCATCCTGAAGTCCCGCCCTGCTTCTTCGTACTGCATCAGCGACAGCTTCGACGGCTTCTTTCTGGCCTATGAGTCTTTTGCCTATCTCTGCTTCGAGGGCCAGAAGCTTTGATTTTTCGCTTTGGAGCATTTTGGATACAGGTATGCCCGTCCACTTGCTGATGACATCGGCGATATCATTGGCAGTGACCATTTCATTGGTAAATCGACTCTCTTCGGGCAATTCTTCCAATTTTTCGTTAGCCACTTTTAGCATGGCTTCCTTTTCTTTTAGGTCGCCATATCTGATTTTTGCTACTTTTTCGAAGTCGCTTTCCCTCTCCGCCTTTTGGGCTTCATATTCGAGCTGCTCGATTTGTTTTCTGATGTTTTGTATGGTATCGACGATCTCTTTTTCTGACTTCCACGCCGCCTTTATGGAATCCAATTTTTCTTTGGCATTGGCAATCTGCTCGGTGATGAGTTTTAGTTTTTTAGTATCGTCTTCTTTTTTGATAAACTCTCGTTCTATCTCCAGTTGTCTTACCTTTCTATCCAGCTCATCCACAGCTTCAGGTACGGAGTCCAACTCCAGTCTCAGTTTGGCAGATGCTTCGTCGATCAGGTCTATGGCTTTGTCAGGCAGTTTGCGCTCGGAGATATATCTGTGTGATAGCTCAGCAGCGGCTATCAGTGCCTCGTCCAGTATGCCTATCTTGTGATATACTTCGTATTTCTCCTGAATACCACGCAATATAGAGATCGTATCCTCTATAGATGGCTCGTCGATACTCACGGTCTGAAATCGCCTGACAAGTGCTTTGTCGTTTTCAAAATACTTTTGATATTCGTCCAGTGTAGTCGCACCTATGGTCCTTAGTTCTCCTCGTGCGAGTGCTGGTTTGAGGATATTGGCTGCATCCATGGCGCCTTGTCCGCCTCCAGTACCGATCAATGTATGTATCTCATCTATAAATAAGATGACTTCGCCATCTGATGCTATGACCTCATTGATGACAGATTTGAGTCTCTCTTCGAATTCTCCCTTGTACTTGGCTCCGGCTACGAGTGCTGCCATGTCCAGGGTATAGATGTGTTTGGTCTTTAGATTTTCGGGGACATCCTGATTGACAATTCGCCATGCAATACCTTCTACTATGGCAGTCTTTCCCACTCCAGGATCACCCAAGAGTATAGGATTGTTTTTCTTTCTTCTCGAGAGTATGTGGAGTATTCTCCTGATTTCTTCATCTCGGCCTATGATAGGATCCAATTTGCCGCTTTCAGCCCTTTCGTTTAGATCTACCGCAAATTTCTTGAGTGAATTATACTGATTTTCAGCATTTTGATCATTGACCACTCGCCCTTTTCTCAATTCGAGGATGGCGGCTTTTAGTTTTTCAGCATTTGCACCGTGGTTTTTGAGGATGGTCGCTGCTTTGTCGCTTCCGCTGATGATTCCCATCAGGATGAGCTCGAGGGATATAAATTCGTCCCCGAAATCTTTCATCAGTTTTTTGGCTGTAGCGAGAGATTTGTTAGCATCATTGGTCAAAAATTGTTTATCGCCACCCTGTACTTTGGGATATTTTTCGAGTTCTACGTTGAGGTCACGTTTGAGCATAGGGATATTTACCCCCATCTTATTGAATAGAAATTCGGCCAATTTAGTATCGGTCTCTATGATGCCTTTAATGAGGTGTACTGTATCGACCCCTTGTTGCTCCAGTGAGCCTGCCAATTGTTGGGATTTTAGTATGGCTTCTTGTGCGTTGACTGTAAAATTTTCGTAAGTCATATTATATTTTGAATATTGAGATTTGAAAGTAAGTTTTATTCCTTATCATAAAACACATGTGATACATCAAATTTTTGTCCAAATAGATAATTCTGCCATATTGACATAAATGTTTAAAATTAAGAGCCATAAAGTCATAATGAAGTACGAAGTACGAAGTACGAAATACGAAGTACGAAATACGAAATACGAAATACGAAATACGAAATACGAAGTACGAAATACGAAATACGAAATACGAAGTACGAAATACGAAGTACGAAATACGAAGTAGGAAATAAGAAATATTAAATATGAACGATTATAAGTTTCCCTGATTAGTAATCCCAATAGATATCGAGAAATGGCCAACAGCCAACAGCTAACTACTAATGGCTAACAGCTAATGGCTAATTTAGAATGAGATGTAATAAGGAATATTGTGACAAAAAATAAGCGATATCCTATGCCTTTCGTTCCGATTTTGAGATATTTATCCATGAGATTGAAATTTTTTTCTCCTATAACGAGTTATAATGTTAATTCATTTTTAAGAGTATGTTTAAAATTCCATCATTTGTCTGCAAGCGGCAAATTTCATTTTATACTGCGTTATATTTTTCCTTGTAACTACCAGTTACAACTGCAAAATATACCTTGTCTAAAATTAAATTTGCTCGCTTTCGCTCAAACATGAAAATTTAAACATACTCTAAAGTAATGTCTTGTTAGAGTATTGTCTTGATTATTTTTGTCAAAATAATTTAACACCTATTAAATACATCTTACCCATATTGCTGTTTCCTGTATTCATTTTTGTCAATGTACAAAATGAAAGCAATGTCACTATTGATGCCGTTGCCGATCACTGTAAAATCACCAATACGGCAATCATAGGGGGCGAAAAAATAGTGTACAAGGCATTTTATAATTGGCAATTTGTGTGGATACCTGCCGGAGAGGCACAGTTTTCTATTGATGAAAATAAGGATACCTATGAAGTGACAGTGATAGGAAAGACCTATCCAGCTTACGACCCATTCTTTAGGGTCAGAGATTACTTTCATAGCGTGATTGATAAGAAAACGATGTTTCCGCGCTCCTTTGTGAGAATAGTAGAAGAAGGCAATTATCGAAAATATGATAGCATAGTATTTCAGCACCCGCTCAATCTGGCAGTAAGTTATAATGGAAGGACCAAAGAGCACGCCAGAAGGAATGTCATGAGGATCCAGGATTGCACCCATGATTTGCTTTCGGTACTCTACTTCATGCGCAATATAAATGTCAATAAATATAGTCCCGGTGATAAGATACCTACCAAAATAGTGTTTGATGAGACCATTTACCCTATCAATGTCCGATATGAGGGTAGATACGACGATTTTGAGATCAAAGATCTGGGCGTATTTAATACCATCAAAGTAGTGCCAGATTTGGTGACTGGCAATGTATTTAAAGATGGAAACAAGATGCAGGTCTGGGTAAGTAATGATGGTAATAAGCTGCCACTATTGATCGAATCTCCACTGTCTGTCGGGAGTGCCAAGGCTGTGCTTAAGTCCTACTCAGGACTCCGACATCCCTTCAGTATTAGATAGTATCAGTACTTCCCATTTTCTATCCTTGCCGAAAAGTGTATCTTTGCGATTTCTAATATGATATGAAAGCAAAAAAATCCTTTGGCCAACACTTCCTGATCGATGAGTCTATCGCTGAAAACATTGCCACATCTTTAGTAAATCATGATCATATACCCAATGTACTCGAGATAGGGCCAGGTAAGGGCGTATTGACAAAATACCTTTCAAAACAGAACATCAACTTTAAGGTCATCGAAGCCGATAAAGATATGGTGGCGTATCTCACAGACAATAAGATTTTGAAAGAAGATCAAATTATCTTTTTGGATTTTCTAAAACTAAATATGCATAAAGTCTTTGATGATCAGCCTTTTTGTCTGATCGGAAATTTTCCTTACAATATATCTTCGCAGATCCTCTTCAAAATGATCAACTCTAAGGAGCTTGTACCAGAGATGGTCGGTATGTTCCAAAAAGAAGTGGCAGATAGAGTGGTCGCTCCTCCGGGGTCCAAGACCTATGGCATCATCAGTGTATTGGTGCAGGCGCACTACACGGGCGAGACGATCATAGATGTACCCCCTGACTCCTTTTCGCCACCTCCAAAAGTACAGTCCAGTGTCATCCGCCTTACCAGAAAAGCTGATTATGAACTGCCTTGCGATGACAAACTCTTCAGAAGCGTAGTGAAAACAGCTTTTAGCCAAAGAAGGAAGATGCTTCGCAACACCTTGAAGACATTTGTCACCGATGTCAAGATGCTCGAAGATGTATTTTATACCAAACGACCCGAACAACTAAGTGTACAGGATTTTGTTGATATCACCACAAAATTGTCTAATCTTTAAATATAACGATATGAGTCTCGAAGCCAAAATAACCCAAGACCTGAAAGATGCTATGAAAAGCAAAGACCAAGCTGCTTTGCGATCTATACGTGCCATCAAAGCGGCCATCCTGATATTCAAAACCGATGGTAGCGGCAATGTGCTGGATGAGGCGGCAGAAATAAAACTATTGCAAAAACTGGTAAAACAGCGTCAGGATAGTCTCGATATCTTCGTCAAACAAAACAGAGAAGATCTGGCCGTAACCGAAAGGGAAGAAATAGAAATATTGCAAAGATATCTGCCTACACCTCTGACTGACGATGAACTAAAAGCAGCGATTACAACCATCATATCAGAATCTGGAGCTACATCAGCAAAAGATATGGGCAAAGTCATTGGCCTGGCAAATCAACAACTTTCGGGCAAAGCAGATGGAAAAACAATAGCATCCGTAGTCAAATCTCTGTTGAGTAGCAACTAATGAGAGTCAATGTATTTAATGAGACTTCTCCACACTATTCCCTAAAACCTAAAAGCTAATTTACGATTTACGAATTACGAATTACGATTTACGATTTATGAATTTACTCCCTATTACCTAATCCCTATCACCTAATCCCTAATAATCACTTCCACCTAAATGAAGAAATAAGGGTATCAAGATC
>JBATLS010000432.1:0-1707 GCA_049289435.1 Saprospiraceae bacterium
GCATTGACAATTCCCATCAAAAACACAATCACAAAAAGGAGAATGAGAATCTTCAATGTGTCATAAACAAAGAAATTCAAGGCTGTTCCCAAATGGGTATCAGCACCGATTCCAAAAACAGAATAAATGAGCCAATCAGCAAAATGTTGTATCCAATCAAACATAAATTATCTAATTAGGAATTGAGAATTAGGAATTTTGATTGTTTTATGAATTGTTCCAACTTTACAATTCTAACTGAAAAGACAAATGTTTTTTGCTGAATAATATTATTCTCTTTCATCGTAATTTGTAATTTTTAATTCGTAATTGATTTAAACACCCACCACATTTCTTGTCCTATTTCCAAACTACGTTCTGCATATTTTTCAGCTTGTACATCTGTATCATCAAATGCTTTTGGGTCGTCATACTTAATCGGAAATCTTGCTTCTGCTCCAAAAACCAGTGGACAACCTTCGTCGGCATTGTTGCAAGTCATGATTGCTGCAAAATTATTTTTAGGGTTAAAATCGTGGTTGTAGGTTTTTGAAAAACATATGACAGGAGCTTCATCTGGGTCAAACTTTACCGCATACACAGGATTTTCAGTTTCAGATAGTCGTTGAATTTGAAACCCTTGATTGATCAAAGTTTCCGCTACTTTTGGAAACATTGCAGTGGCTTCTGTTCCGCCTGAGTAGCAAAAAACATTTTTTATTCCAAAATGAAAAGCCATGGTTTGAGCCCAAATCTGTGATAAATGACTTCTTCGTGAATTGTGGGTGCAAATTAAATTTAAGCGAATGGTCGCGCCTGCATCTTTTTTAGATTGAATATAATCTATCAAAGGTTGCAAAATAGCCTTGCGTTCCAGAATGATATTTTCGTCTTTAAAAGTTTCAATTATTTTAAAAATTCCTGCATTCATAAATAATATTTTTTCTTGAGAAATAAGCTTGCCTTTACCAATAAAATCAACACTGGGACTTCCACAAGAGGGCCCATAACACCAACAAATGCCTGTGCAGAGTGGATGCCAAATACGGAAATAGCTACTGCAATGGCTAATTCAAAATTATTTCCCGTGGCTGTAAACGATATTGAAGCGTTTTTATCGTAAGGTACATTCATGGATTTATTAATAAAAAAGCTCACAAAAAACATCAACACAAAATAAATGACTAAGGGAACTGCTACTTTCAATACATCCAATGGTAATGCTAAAATCTTATCACCCTTCAAACTAAACATCAATACAATGGTGAATAGCAAAGCATATAATGTAATGGGTGATATTTTCGGAACAAATTTGGAGTTGTACCAAATAATGCCTTTCGATTGTACCAAAATTTTTCTACTCAAAAAACCTGCTAAAAATGGTATTCCTAAATATATGGCTACACTTTGCGCTACTTCAGCCATTGGGACTGAAATGGAAAAATCGCCTAGTCCTAATTTGTGTGGCAAGACATTGATAAATAACCAGGCATAAAAACTATATGTGATCACCTGAAATACGCTGTTTAATGCTATCAGCAAGGCACCGTACTCCCGACTTCCGCCAGCGAGATCATTCCACACAATGACCATAGCAATGCACCGAGCCAGTCCTATTAAGATTAAACCTACCATATAGTCTGGTTGGTCTCTCAAAAAAATGATGGCCAACACAAACATTAATATTGGACCTACTATCCAATTTAAGAATAAGGAAAGTGTCATCGC
>JBATLS010000433.1:0-1581 GCA_049289435.1 Saprospiraceae bacterium
TATCTACCAGTAGTCTTTTGTAACTTTAGACCATGGACAATGATCAGTCTCAACAGCAAGATCCACGGAATGCCATGCATGATCATATCTCCCCAATCCATCAGTTGCATTCCGACAGCACCACCCATCAACCATTTTAACTTACCCCAGATGTGCGGCTCGGGAACATAGGGAGCCAACCCTAAGGTAAGGCATCCTATGATTATCAACACCCAATTATCCCATATTTTAACTGAATTCATTCGGTTTATTTTTTGATATAAAAACACAAAATAGACAGTTCGCATCATTCCACATCTTATTTTCCCAAAAAGTTATTCTCAAAATACAATATTAAACAACCAAATATTCAATAATGTATTTAAACTCTATATTGTGAATTAATTCATACAAAAAAACATGTTTGATCAAGTAAAAGAATCGGCTGAATTTATTAAAAGTAAGATTCCTGACAATGCAAAACATGCCATTATATTGGGCACTGGTTTGGGTGGTTTTGCAGATAATTTAATACATCGGGAGACAGTATTGTATAAAGACATCCCCCATTTCCATGCTTCTACCGTTCAGAGTCATGATGGAAAGCTGATTTTTGGTTTCATCAAGAAAGCGCCAATATTAGTTATGTCTGGCAGGTTACATTACTACGAAGGTTATTCCGCTAAGGAGGTGACATTCCCCATCAGGGTATTAAAAGAGCTGGGTATTGACCACATCATAGTGACCAATGCAGCAGGAGGTATCAACCCTCATTACAGCGAAGGAGATATCGTCATGATCAACGACCATATCAATATGATGCCGGACCACCCTCTCAGAGGTCAAAACGATCAAAACTTCGGGCCTAGATTTCCGGATATGCTCGATGCTTACGACCTTGCTTCGATCAAAACGTTCGAATTGCTCGCCAAAAAATCAAACACCCGATTACATACTGGCGTGTACTTAGGTCTCCAGGGGCCGAGTCTGGAGACCCCTGCTGAGTACAAAATGGCACATATTTTGGGAGCCGATCTGGTAGGTATGTCCACTATTCCGGAGGTGATAGTAGCGAGGCATCAAAATATGAAAGTATCAGCATTTTCTATAGTATCCAATGTGTGTTTTCCGGCCAGCAAACTATCAAAAACAACGGTAGAAGATGTGATAAAAACCGTAAACCAATCAGCAGGGAGGTTAGAAAATTTGCTGCTGGATTATTTTACACACATCAGCGATGAATAAATAAAAATATCAATTTTTATATCACCACACCAAGCAGTCCAATAAATCTTTTAGTTTTGTGAATGATTTAAAACTATTTAAATAAAAAGTAGTTTTCTAATGCATGGAACATATCAGTCATCAAATCGAAGAAGAAATACTGCCTGAAGATTGTATAGAGATCATCGGAGCCAATGAAAACAATTTAAGATCCGTATCCGTAAAAATCCCCAGAAATAAACTAGTGGTGATCACAGGTCTGAGTGGGAGTGGCAAGTCATCTCTGGCATTTGATACGTTGTATGCAGAGGGTCAACGAAGATATATGGAGACGTTTTCAGCCTATGCCAGACAATTTATAGGAACCATGGATCGTCC
>JBATLS010000434.1:0-6590 GCA_049289435.1 Saprospiraceae bacterium
ATATAAAACACTTCATAAAATACATACTAAGTTCAGGTGCTTATTTTATTTTGATTTTCATCAATCAAACAGATGTTTTATGTCAAGCCGAAAAAACCCTCACATTCCAAATCTTCAAAAATTCAGATTGCACTGCTACTATAGAGCGATTCAAAAGAGAATACGACATTTTGGTGGCTTATAGTCCGACTTTGGTGTCAGTAAAATCCACTCAAGATGTGACATTAAAAGCTGCAACACCATTAGCACTATTCGAAAAAATATGCCATTCATACCAACTCGAATATTCTGAAACCACAGATCACTCATTGTTAGTCAGATCTGATATCGAAGATATAATGCAATCGGCTTTTATGACTGTACACATCAATATAAAGGACATCAGTGGTAGCTATCCAGTGTCTTTTGCATCGGTGTATGATGATAGTGGAAGATATTTCGGATTTACAGATGATCATGGAGATTGTTTTTTGAAAATACCTAAAGCGATGAATGGGGCAAATCTAAATGTGCACTCTCTGGCGCACAAGGATGCCAAATTTAAAGTAGATATGAAAGATGTTTTTACACAGGTCGCATTATATGAAGACCCCATCAAGGTGATTCCTGTGACCATCAATACTTTCAAAAGGAAATTGTCATTTACAAAACAGCAGGGAACAGAAGTATCGGACGTCTTATTACAAAAATTGACCGAAACATCGATATTTACTCATGACGTGATGAGATCAGTTCAGTTATTGCCTGGTGTGCAAAGCAGCAATGATTCCAAATCTAGCGTCCGAATACGTGGTGCCAACGAAGAAGCTACACTTTTGATTCTGGACAATATGCCGATTTACAAGGCGGATCATTTTTATGGTTTATTCGGTGCGTTCAATTCCAATTATATACACAAACTGACCTTGTATAAAAACAATATTCCTGTCTCGTACGGAGGTAGGACGAGTGGTATGCTTCAGATAGAGAGTGCACCCAGCATTGTAAAAACGAATATTGTCGCCGATATAAATCTGCTTAATGCCGGAATCACTGCGGATATCCCCATTTCAAAACACTGGTTATTTAAATTTTCAGGTCGTACCACTTACACCGATTTATTGCAAACGGGATTGTACGATGTGAGCCAACGGGACAATCTTCCATTGGAAAATAAGATGACTAATATCCAAAATCTGATAGTATCTAAGCCGGTTTATAATTTTTCAGATTTGAACGGTCGAATAGTTTATTCACAAGAAAACCATAAGTTTGATGCCAATCTATTTAGCAGTAGAGACCTGTTCGATGATCAATATGATATATCATTCAAATTCAAAAATCAAGTCATCAATGAAGAAGTCTTTAGTCAAGCTAGCAGATGGAATAATGACGCCTTTGGATTCAATTATGAGTTTAGTGACCCCAATCAAAGATTAATGTTGTCATTATATAACTCATCGTATTCATCATCTTTTGACATCAATAGCAATCTGACGAGAAGAGAAATAGGAGGCTTTATCAAAGATACTGTCAATGTACTCAACACTAATCATATTTCTGACACGGGTGGTAAGGTCAGTCTTCAATGGAAAAAGTTCCATCAATTATTGATTGGAGCAGAGCATATCATTCACGATAACGATCTAAATATACAAAACGGGAGGAGCACCATCCTTGAAGTAGTCAAAAAAGAGCAGGAAAGTAGTCTTTTTTCCTCCATTAATCTAGGTAATTCTACTGGTTTTTCTGTGCAGCCATCATTAAGGAGTACCTACATTTATGAGCTCAACCAAACGTATGTGCTGCCTCAGATATATGTAAGCTATGCAGTCAATAACTCATCGCTCTTTAAAGCAAGTGCAAGCAGACATATGCAGTATATCAGGCAGTTTGAACATGAAAATGCATTGGGTCAAAAACAACAATTTTTTTCGATAAGTAATGGCAATTCGATCCCAGTAGGTGTGGCAAAAAATTATATGGCTGGCTTTCGTACTTCATTTGATGAGCTAAGATTGGATGTGGAAGCATATTTTCGCACATTGGATGGGACCTTGATCCACGCTACACTGACTCCTGGCCTACGGACTCTAGCAATCAATCAACCTTTCAAACTTTTCAATGGGGAAAGCTGGGTAGTAGGCGTAGATGTTTCACTCATTTACGAAAAGAAATCCTTATTTTCGATGCTCAATTATACATTAAGTAAAGCTGAAAATAGATTTGCTGAAATATTTGATAATCAATATTTTCCATCATCCGAAGATAGTAGGCATCAGATAAAATGGGTCAATATATATTCGTATCGGAAGTTGGATTTTACACTCAATTATGTAGGGGCGACTGGCCGACCATATCTTGATTTATCTTCACTAACCAATCAAGTGAATAGGCGGAATTTAGATGTCACAAGATATATCAGGACACTTTCGGCATATCACAGATGGGATGTAGGGGTTTCATACAAATTTAAATTTTTGAATACCAATTCGACCATTGGTTTCTCAGTGTTTAATCTTACCAACAGAGTCAATGTCAAGTACCGCCAGTTTGTATATCAAATATCAGTTGGAAGCCAAAACACTTTCAATACTGTACTCGGATCAGATGTAAGCCAATTGGACAGAACTTATAATGTCAGTTGGCGGATACAAATCAGTCGATAACAAATCAAGTCTTTTGTGCATGCCTTTATGGTAACTATATCTTGCTTTAACCGCATATCACCTTTGGATCATTCCATCATACACTTTCTCAGCAGGACCAGTAAGCCAGATGTGTTCAAAATATCCTTTTTTTATTTGTCTAAGACTAATGTGTAGCATTCCACCTTTGGTAACAATTTTGATATCATTCATTCCTTCACTCCGTTCTCTGTATGCTTCACATATAGCCGTAGCCGTGACTCCAGTACCACATGAGTAGGTTTCGTCTTCTACACCACGTTCATAAGTAGCGATTTCGAGACCAAGAGCAGTTTTTTTAACAAAATTGACATTAATGCCAGTTGCGGCAAATGCTGGTGAATACCTGATATCTTGACCTGCTTTTTTGATATCTGCTGGAAATTCATGGACAAAGGTAACATAATGAGGGGACCCAGTATTCAAAACATAAGTATCAGACCCCAATTCATTGACAGAAGATACATCTATCATTTCTATACTGACTAAACCATCAGCGGCTACCTTGCCTTTGTGGGTGCCATCGACCGCATCAAAGAGTGTATCATGGGTAAATATACCCAAGGAATGGGCATATTGAACGATACATCTCCCCCCGTTACCACACATGCTGCCCTCATGACCATCAGCATTAAAATAGACCATCCTGAAGTCATAATCAGCAGATTTCTCCAACAATATCAACCCATCAGCCCCTATACCAAATCTACGGTCACACCACCTTCTGATCACATCATGATCGTGGTGGCCGATATACTTTTTTTCTCTTTGATCCAGTAGTATGAAGTCATTTCCCGTGCCTTGATATTTTTCGAAAGGTATATTCATGATTTTCTTAAGTTAATTTTAACTTTTACCTTGTGCTTATCGACCATAATTTAGCGTTTAAGTACAAACAGCCATAAAAATAGAGAGATTTTTTAGCATGTGAAGTTAAAAATAAATATATTTGCTTATATTTTTGTTTTATCTAATATATAATATGAAGATATCCAATAATTATTTTTTTTATTTGGTCTTAATTTCTGTGTTGACTTCGGTGACAAGTGTATGGGTCTATGATCGGTATTGTAATCCATGGCAGGATTTATATCTAAAAGTGAAGACCAATTCTGCCATCGAGGTCGCAGAGCAGGATATTTTATTTTCTGACAGATTCAGAGATGCATTTACTTCGTCATCACCTACAGATTTTACCAAAGCTGCAGAATCTAGCAGAAAAGCAGTAGTATATATCAAGTCTATCAATCAACTGAATATCCTCCCCAATTTTAAGTCAAAACCACTCAATACAGGGTCTGGAGTCATATTGAGCAGCGATGGGTTGATCGTCACCAATCATCATGTAATAGAAGGAGCATCCAAAATTGAGATCACATTAAATGATAATAGAGTATTTTTCGCTACGGTGATAGGCACCGACCCAAGCACTGATTTGGCACTCATCAAAATCGAAGCCAACAATCTTGATTTTCTGGCTTTTGGAAATTCTGACTCCCTCAGGATCGGCGAATGGGTAATGGCTGTAGGCAATCCATTTAAGTTGCAATCTACCGTGACAGCAGGCATCGTAAGTGCCAAAGGAAGAAATATCAATTTGTTGGAAAATCAAGGCATAGAAGCATTTATTCAAACGGACGCTGCTGTCAATCCAGGTAATAGTGGTGGTGCACTCATCAATACAAGAGGTGATCTGATTGGTATATGTACAGCCATACTGAGCAATACAGGCAAATATGAAGGCTTTTCATTTGCAGTACCATCCAATCTGGCTAAGAAAATTATAGGAGACCTGAGGGAATATGGCACGGTGCAGAGAGGTTGGCTGGGCATAGAAATCGAAAATGTAGATGACAAAATGGCTACTGAGCTTGGCCTGAAGGATGTATCTGGCGTCTATATCAGCTCTGTGATCAAAGATGGTGGTGCTTACGACGCTGGTATGAGAAGTGGCGACGTCGTATTGAGTATTGACAATATGCGTACTACCAGCATGGGAGAATTTAGAGAGCAAGTGGCTCGCCACCGGCCAGGAGATGAATTGACGCTGGTTTATGTCAGAAATAAGAATAAAGGTGTGGTTAAGGCAACCCTTCGCAATCAATTGAATACCACTGACTTGGTCGGCGTCAAAAGTGATGATATATTCGAGACTTTAGGGATATCTGTTCGTAATTTGGGTCGGTCTGAAAACGCTTCTATGATTGCTGGGAATGGCGTCATAGTCGTCAGTGTACAAAATCGGAGTCTGGTAGCCAGCACAAAAATGGAGCCTGGCTATATCATTACAAAAATCAACAATAAGGAGGTCACCTCGATCAATATGCTGACCAATGAATTGAAAAAGCAAAAAGGCAAAACGATCATATTTGAAGGTTTTTATCCAAATATTAGTGGTGAGTTTCCTTATACTTTTGAGATGCCTATGTACTGACCAAGGCTGCATTTAAGTCTTTTCTAATATTCTATCATTATTTTGGATATATTGGGAGTACCCCAAAATTTCATTTTATATTTTTAGTATTGACTTCGATATTTTGACAAAGATCATGAATTTCCAATATTTTACATTATTACTTTTTCAAAGTTCAACATTGCGATTTAATTCAAAAACCTTTTTAGTTTTTCTGTATTTAATACTAAACCGAACACAAACATCACATTTTAGCTTACCTTCGTGATTATGACAAATACCGATATTGAATTCAATAAGAATGAAGATACTATGCTTCTTGCTATAGCTGATATAAACTACAAATTCGATAGGATAGCGAAAGGCGGGGGCGATAAAAGGATCGCAAGACAACATAAGGAAGGAAAACTGACAGCAAGAGAGCGGATAGATCATTTAATAGACGAGAATAGTTATTTTTTTGAAATTGGAGCTTTTGCAGGATATGAGATGTACGAAGACGAAGGGGGTTGTCCTGCCGGAGGGGTGATCGTTGGTCTGGGAAGAGTATCTGGAAGATTGGTGATGATTGTAGCTAATGATGCCACAGTCAAAGCGGGAGCTTGGTTTCCCATCACAGGCAAAAAAAATCTAAGGGCGCAGGAGATAGCTATGGAAAACCGGATTCCCATCATTTATCTGGTCGATAGTGCTGGGGTGTATCTTCCTATGCAGGACGAGATATTTCCAGACAAGGAACATTTCGGCCGGATATTCAGAAATAATGCTAAGATGTCATCTATGGGCATACCGCAGATTGCGGCGATCATGGGTAGTTGTGTTGCCGGTGGTGCTTATCTGCCTATTATGTCGGACGAAGCTTTGATCGTCGAAGGTACGGGATCAATATTTCTGGCGGGTCCCTATCTCGTCAAAGCCGCCATCGGAGAAGACAATGATCAGGAAACCTTGGGTGGAGCATCTACACATTGCGAAATCTCAGGTGTCACAGACTACAAAATGAAAGACGACCAAACCTGTATTCAGACCATAAGGAGCCTGGTATCCAAGATGGGGCACAGTCCCAAAGCAGGATTTGATAGGGTAGAATCCATTATGCCTAAGTTCAACTCTACAGAAATACCAGGTTTGTTTCCTGCCGATCCTTCCAAACCTTATGATATGACGGACATACTCAAAAGGATTGTCGATGACTCGGATTTGTTGCAATATAAGGAAGACTATGGCAAATCTATCATATGTGCATACGCCCGTATAGATGGATGGGCAGTAGGTATAGTAGCCAATCAGCGTTTGGTTGTCAAAAATGCAGCTGGGGAGATGCAATTTGGCGGGGTGATATACTCCGATTCAGCAGATAAAGCTACCAGATTTATTATGAACTGCAATCAGAAGAAAATACCTCTTGTTTTCGTTCATGATGTCACTGGTTTTATGGTGGGTAAACGCTCGGAGCATGGTGGCATCATCAAGGATGGAGCGAAGATGGTCAATGCAGTAGCCAATTCTAC
>JBATLS010000435.1:0-3036 GCA_049289435.1 Saprospiraceae bacterium
GAGCGAAAGCGAGCAAATGGAATTTTAGACAAGGTATATTTTGCAGTCGTAACTGGTAGTTACAACGAAAAATATAACGCAGTATAAAATGAAATTTGCCGCTTGCAGACAAATGATGGAATTTTAAACATACTCTTAGTTGTTCAAAATACTTACCCCCTACCCAATTTGTTGATTTGCGTATCTTATCCGTATCTTTGCACCATGTTTGACTGGCTGTTACATTTATTCAACAATAATAAGATTCCCGATCCAATGAAATATCTGATAGTAGGCCTTGGTAATATAGGCACTGAGTATCAAGGCACCAGACACAATATCGGTTTTGATGTATTGGACAGTCTTGCCAAAGATGTTTCCATCACTTTTAAGCAAGAGACGCATGGCGACATCGCTGAGATGAAGCATAAAGGGCGCACGATATATCTGCTCAAACCATCCACCTATATGAACCTAAGTGGTAAAGCTGTAAGATATTGGATGGAAAAGTACAAAATCCAGCCGGAAAACCTCATGGTCATCAGTGACGATTTGAATCTGGATCTTGGCAAATTGAGACTGCGCAGCAAAGGGAGCGATGGCGGCCACAATGGACTCAAAGATATCCAGGAAAAACTTGGACACAACCAATTCATCAGGCTTCGCTTGGGTATAGGCAATGACTTTCATCCAGGACAGCAGGTCAATTATGTACTAAGTAAGTGGAAAAATACCGAAAAAGAAGCCGTAGAAGTGATGATAGAAAAAGCCGGGGTAGCCATCAAAAATTTTGCAACAATAGGGTTGAAGCTAACCATGGATGCGCTGAACAGGTAACTGGTCAACATAATTTGTTACTTGGTGTTAGGTCAGAAATAATATGATATGGAATGGACAGAATCTCCACAACAAATGACTGCCGAATTGTTATTCGATGACTTTGTACAAGCTTGGGCTTTTATGACAGAAGTGGCGATCATAGCCGAAAAAATGAATCATCACCCCACCTGGACCAATACATACAATCGAGTAGAAATCATCCTTACTACCCATGATGCCGGCAATATGGTCACCGATAAAGATAGAAAATTGGCATCAAAAATAACGGCTGTCTATCAAAAGTATTCATAACATCAGAGCATAGGAGCTCAAAGATTGTTATTATATTTATTGGCATTGCATTCTATGAATGCAATTTGTTGCTATACTTGCCGTCAGAGATCGCAAGGCCATTATCTGGCTAATTTGATGCCCCTTTTAGTATGATATTGTCAATGATTCTGACGCCTTCTACCCATACTGCGGTACATGCAACGATATAATCAGCAGATGATTTATCTGACACTGGTAAGAGTGTATATCCATCTACGATAGAAAAATACTCAGGCTCAAAGGGTGGCTTTGCCAACTTCTTTATAGCGAATTGTTCTAACTCTTCGATCGTCTTAAGTTCAAATCCCTTTTTGATCGTCTTCAATATTCTGTAAATTATACCCGCCTTTTTTCGTACTTCTGGAGACAATCTTTCATTTCTCGAGCTCATGGCGAGTCCATTGGGTTCTCTGATGATGGGGCATACGACCAATTTTGTTGGTATATCCAGCGTTTTGATCAGATGTCCGATGATGGTAAATTGCTGAAAATCTTTTTGCCCCATATACAACTTATCTGGTTGGACGATGTCCAGCAATCTCTTGACTACCTGCGCCACTCCTTCGAAATGTCCCGGACGAAAAGCTCCTTCCATGACCTGATCAAGTCCACCCAGGTCCAACGATGTCTTCGGGGCTAATCCCGTAGGGTATATCTCTGATACTGGTGGGAAAAAGACCACATCCACTTTGGTAGGCATCAATTTGAGCAAATCATCATCCAGTGTTTGTGGGTATCTTTCGAGATCTTTCGGATCATTAAACTGCGTAGGATTGACAAATATAGATACTATCGTAAATTTATTTTCCTTTACGGCTTTGCGTGCAAGGGTGATATGACCTCGATGCAATGCTCCCATAGTAGGTACAAAACCTACCGATCTATTTTTATCTTTATTTTTTTGGATCAGTGATTGTAGTTCTTCAATATTTCTTACTAAAAGAATCATTCATATTATATTTTACCTGGTGTCGAAAACCATTTTTTAATTATTTTTTCTGCGGGTTTATTTTGGGGGGTATAGTCCTTTTCAGGATATCCTTCATGGCCCATACCTTCGGGAAACCACTTCCACAAAAAGCCGCCAGCCCAAAACGATTCTTTAGACATTGCCGTCCAAAGTGCGTCATAAGCATTGCATTGGGCATAATGATTGATATTGAGTTGGTGTTTCATTTTTTCGAGTTCCCACGTTTTGCCTGCACAACCATCTACAGACATGTACCCATATTCCGTAAAGAGAATTTTTTTATTATGCTTTTGAGAAAAAGATTTTAATTTTTTGATGATGGGTTTCCACTCTTTAACCAAAAGTCCGACCGTAGGGTTTTTCTCCTCAGATAATGGGAAGTAGCTGCTGATACCAATGACATCCAAGTCTTGCCATAGCTTGAATTGCTCATAGTGGTCCCAATTGGCCGAATAGGTGAGCTTACCTTTATATATTTTGCGGATGTCAGCTATAAGTCCTTTCCAGTATTTTTCTCTTTTGGTGGTGGCAATATTAAACTCCGTACCTACACAAAACATCTCCACATCGAGCCTTGCCGCTACTTTTGCATAATCCATGATGTAAGAGGTATAATTGCATTCCCAGGCACTCCATTGCTCTTCGGTATCAAAGTCCAGGTCACCCACCCAGCCACCGCCGATATATATCTGGGGTTTGAGCATGACTTTCAGATGTTGATTTTTGGCCTCGACGATGCACGCTTCTGTACCAATGATGCGCTCGCCCCACCACTGTCTCTCCGAGTTGTATCGGACGTCTGTACTACCTTTGCGGGTAAAGCCATAAGGTACAAAACACACCCACTCTGTATGTATATCCTTAAGTTGTACGAATGCTCGTGCACCAATTTCCTTTCGGGTGGCCACTACAGTGATGCCTTTGATGGTTTCATC
>JBATLS010000436.1:0-13619 GCA_049289435.1 Saprospiraceae bacterium
TTTTCAGTTCAGGCCAATCCTACGACAACCACTACATACAGACTTACAGCCACAGACCAGAATGGATGTACCGGAAGTGACGAAATTACTATCAATGTCAAAAACATCCGAAATGTATTTTTCCCCAACATATTCTCCCCAAACAGAGACGGTGTCAATGATCACTTTCAGGCCATCACTGGATCTGGAGTAGAAAAAATCATCACTTTTGTGATATTTGACAGATGGGGCAACAAAGTGTTTGAAAAAAACGACTATGTGCCCGATCCTACGGGTACTGATGGATGGGACGGGACGCACGGTGGTCGGGCATTGGATCCCGGCGTGTATGTATATTATTCGCTGGCAAGATTTGATGATGGCAAAGACATAGAATATTCGGGTTCCGTCACGCTCGCAGATAAGGTTAGAAACTAATAAATCCACCATGTTCAGGTCATTTTTCGATATAACTCCACCAACAATTCTATTTCTCTCTAAAGGAGAATATGTGTTTTGTTACAAGTTTTGGACATGAATTATTTTTTACATACCAAGGATAATTAAGGGCTGTTTTCTTCGGTCTATTTTAGATCAGTAATTACAGTATTGGGTTTGGTAAACTGCTTAAAAATAAGTATCTTTGCACACCCAAGTTTAAAAGGGTTAGATAAATTTTATGAGCAAAGATAAAGATAAGTCAAAGAATGACTATGGTGCTGATAATATTCAGGCACTAGAAGGATTAGAAGCCGTCAGAAAGAGACCAGGTATGTACATCGGTAGTACGGATACCAAAGGTTTGCATCACTTGGTATGGGAAGTATTGGACAACTCCATAGATGAGCATCTCGCAGGTCACTGTACACACATCGATACGATCATCCACAAAGACAATTCTATCACCGTTACAGACAATGGTAGAGGTATTCCCACGGACATGCACGAAAAACTTCAAAAGTCAGCTTTGGAAGTAGTCATGACAGTCCTGCATGCAGGTGGCAAATTTGATAAGGATACTTACAAGGTGTCCGGAGGTCTGCATGGTGTAGGTGTATCTTGTGTCAATGCATTGTCCGAATACGTACGGGTAGAAGTGCATAGAGATGGCAAATATTTTGAGCAGGAGTATAGCAAAGGTATCCCACTCGGACCAGTCAAAACACTCGGTGACTCTGACAAGCGAGGTACGCAGGTGACTTTCAGACCAGATGCCACGATATTTGAGACATTAGAGTATAGTTTCACAACGCTTTCAGGCAGAATCCGCGAACTTGCATACCTCAACAAAGGACTTTTCTTATCGCTCATAGACGAAAGAGAAACCGATGATGATGGTAACTACAAGAGAATGGACTTTTACTCGGAAGGAGGTCTCAAGGAATTTGTCAAATATCTGGATGAAAACCGACCCCCACTGATCGAAGAGCCAATATACGTAGTTGGTAAAGAAGACAATGTGGAAGTAGAAGTCGCTATGCAATACAATACCGGCTATCAGGAAAATATTTTTTCTTACGTTAATAATATCAACACTCGTGATGGTGGTACCCACGTGGCTGGATTCAGAAGAGCCATCACCAGACTCTTCAAGCAATACGGAGACGACAATGGTTTGTTTGCCAAAGTCAAAATAGAAATCTCCGGAGAAGACTTCAAAGAAGGTCTGACGGCCATTGTCTCTGTAAAAGTGCCTGAACCACAATTCAAAGGTCAGACAAAAGGAGAATTGGGCAATTCAGAAGTAACTGGCATAGTATCCAGATGTGTAGGTGATGTACTGAAAGCATATCTGGAAGAAAATCCTGCCATGGCAAAGCGCATCATTGATAAAGTCATACTTGCAGCCACTGCTCGACATGCGGCGCGCAAGGCCAGAGAAATGGTACAACGTAAAAATGTATTGACAGGTAGTGGTCTTCCTGGCAAGCTTTCGGATTGTAGCTCCAAAGATCCCGCGGAGTCAGAGATTTTTCTGGTGGAAGGGGACTCAGCAGGTGGTACAGCCAAGCAAGGTAGAGATAGAAACTTTCAGGCCATCTTGCCCCTTAGAGGTAAGATACTCAATGTGGAGAAAGCCATGGAATACAAGATATACGAAAATGAAGAGATCAAAAACATGTTTACCGCACTCGGTGTGAGCATAGAAGAGAAAGATGGAGACAAGATCCTAAATATATCTAAACTGAGATACCACAAAGTAGTCATCATGTGTGACGCCGACGTAGATGGTAGTCATATTTCTACTTTGATCATGACGTTTTTCTTTAGATATATGAAACCATTGATAGACCATGGACATATTTATATAGCAGCACCTCCATTATATCAGGTCAGAAAAGGCAAGAATTTTATTTATTGTTGGAATGATGAAGAGCGTAAAACAGCCATAGAAAATTATTCACAAGGAAAAGAAGATACCAGCATCAAGACTCAAAGATACAAGGGATTGGGAGAGATGAATGCCGAGCAGCTTTGGGAGACCACCATGGACCCCAACAATCGTATGCTGCGTCAGATCACCATCTATGATGCAATGGAAGCAGATCGAGTATTCAGCATGCTCATGGGTGATGAAGTCCCACCAAGGAGACAATTTATCGAAGAAAATGCCAAATATGCCAAGATAGATGCCTAAATCCCGTGGGAGTATGACTAATATTTCATCATTTGTCAGCAAATTGAAAATTTAAACATACTCTAAACTATGTCTGTAAGGATATGTTTGTAATGATATAAATAGTGATCAGACCATGTTTAAACTAGGATTCGGCAAGAGACCAAAGCCACGTACATTCGGATTTATACCCAGATATTATGACCCAGACAAGGAAGAACTGGAAGAACGATTGAATAAATACAAAACAACTGGAGACGAGGCAAAGGACATCGATAATATGAAAAGCCGTATCAAGTCTGGCATGCGACTCAAATACTATGGCGACGCAAACTATAAGTCTTCGTTGGTAAGAAGATCAAATTTCAGACTCATTTATATCATTGTGATTTTACTATTTTTGGGGTATCTTTTGATGACTTCCAATAAGTTTTTGGCTTTGATAGAAGCATTTTCAAAATAAAAAAACCTATCATGCTATGCCAGATATCATCCAACTACTGCCAGATAGTATTGCCAATCAAATAGCCGCAGGTGAAGTCATCCAAAGACCTGCATCTGTCATCAAGGAACTGCTCGAAAATGCCATAGATGCGGGCAGTACTTCCATCAGATTGGTCATCAAGGATGCTGGAAAGACCAGCATTCAGGTGATAGACGATGGCAAAGGAATGTCAGAAACGGACGTAAGGATGGCTTTTGAAAGACACGCCACCAGTAAGATCAGATCAGCCAATGACCTTTTTTGCATCAAAACCATGGGGTTCAGGGGAGAAGCACTCGCATCAATTGCTGCCATCGCACACGTAGAGATGATATCCAGACAAAGCCATGAAGACCTCGCCAACAAAATATCCATCGAAGGTTCGGAGGTCGTCAGACAGGAGAAGACACAATCCATGCCGGGTACAAGTATCACCGTGAAAAATCTATTTTACAATGTACCTGCCCGCAGAAAATTTCTAAAGTCTGACCCAGTAGAGTTGAGGCATATCATGGATGAATTTCACCGAGTGGCTCTATCTCATGCAGACATTCATTTTACCTTTCACCACAACGGAAATGAAATATATCACCTACCCAAAGGAAATCTCAAACAACGTATAGTAGGCGTCATAGGCAAAAATATCAATGACAAATTGATGCCTGTCCAGGAAGAGACCGAAGTAGCTACTTTCGGAGGTTTCATAGGCAAACCAGATGCTGCCCGAAAAACCCAAGGTGACCAATTTATATTTGTCAATAAAAGATACATCAAAAGCAACTATCTCAATCATGCCATCCGGGCAGCTTATGAAGATATGATCACCAAAGATGTGTTTCCGGCATATTTCCTATTTTTGGACATTGACCCAGCCAATATTGACATCAACGTACATCCTACTAAGACCGAAATCAAGTTTGAGGACGAAAGGCTCATATATAATTACCTCAGAGTGACCCTAAAACATAGTCTTGGTCAATACAGCATCATACCAATGCTGGATTTCAATATAGATCAGAATTTTGCGCTAAATTTGCAAAGGGCCGAACCTCCAAACCCATCATCAAAAGGTGTGGAAAAAGATCACTATTCATACAGCATCGAAAGTGAAGCCAGATTTCGACCAGGACAAGAAAGTGCCAGGGGATGGGAAGATGTGTATAAAAGTATAGCCAGTACCCCATCATCGGATAAAGCGACTGGTCATCCCCTTGTCCAAACCATAGAAAGTGAAGCCTTTAGCATCCCTGACGTAGAAAAAAAAGATGGTCTTCACACCGAAATAAAAGAGCCCTCTCAGTTTCATCAGACCTATATCATACATCAAGTGAAGTCTGGTATCATGATGATAGACCAGCAAGCTGCTCACGAAAGAATCATGTACGAAAGATATCTCGACATACTCCAAAATGGAGAATCTTCTATACAAAAAGAGCTCTTCCCCAGAACCATTGAGCTCAATCCTGCCCAAAGCAGTGTCTTAAAAAACATCTTGCCCAATGTCAATGCTTTAGGCTTTGAAATCGAAAATTTTGGTCAGGATACCTATATCATCCACGGCACACCAGCGGGACTTCATAATAACATCTCCATCGATGAACTGATTGAAAAAATCATTGCCCAGTATATCCAAAATCTGGAATTTGAACTAGGTATCGAAGAAAATCTCGCAAGATCTATGGCCATTTCTGCCGGAGTCAAAAAAGGAAAGAAATTAGAAAAAGAAGAAATGAATGCGATGATCAACCAATTGTTTGCTTGTGCATTGCCATATAAAAGTCCTTCGGGCAAGAATTGTTTTATCGTCATAGAACATGACGAGCTAACCAAACGTTTTAATCAATAATAAATTAGGAAGTATGCTTAGAGTGACTGAGGTTGTCAAAAATCTTATTATAATCAACGTTATTGTTTTTGTAGCAGTTGCGTTTATGATCCCGATTCCTGACTTTGAACAGTATTTCCTGTTATACCCTTTATCTTCTCCAAATTTTGTGCCTGTACAAGTGGTGACACACATGTTTATGCACGCTGGATTTTCACATTTATTGTTCAATATGTTGGGTTTGTTTTTCTTAGGCCCCCTCGTAGAGAGCAGTTTGGGTCCCAAAAGGTTTCTGATTTTGTATTTGGCATGTGGTTTTGTGGCTTCCATAGCTCAATTGTCTATCTCGTCTATACCTATTTTGGGGGCGTCAGGAGCAGTGTACGGAGTATTGGCAGCCTTTGCTACGATGTTTCCCAATATGGAGTTGATGCTATTATTCCCACCTATACCCATCAAGGCAAAATATCTTGGTATAGGTCTGATAGCCATAGGAATATTCAGTGGCATCACTGGGGCGCAAGCTGGTATTGCACATTTTGCGCATGTAGGTGGAGCCATATTAGGATTTTTGATGATTAGATATTGGAAAATGGAAAATTTACGTTAATACAAAAGATATGTTCAGGTCTATAGCAAATGATGTCAGGTCGTCTTTCGACTATGGTAATATGATGGTAAAATTGGTCATCATCAATGTAGTGATATTTATGATCACCGCTATCATCCATGCTTTTGCCCCTACTTTTTATCAGTCCAGCATACTGCCATATTTAGCCTTGCCAGGTGATCTCCATACGTTGATGTATCGCCCATGGACACTGATATCACATATGTTTTTGCACGCTGGGGTCTGGCACTTGGCATGGAATATGATCATCTTTTATTGGTTTGGAAACATCGCAGGTGACTTATTGGGTGACAAACGCATATTGCCAGTCTATCTCATCGGTGGTCTGGTAGGAGCACTATTTTATCTGACATCCTTTCAGTTTGCAGCGGGTATTGGTGGATACGCATTAGGTGCATCAGCGGCTATATTGGCAGTAGTATTTACAGCCGTGGCCACAGCACCTGATTATAGTGTCAGTCTGATATTGATAGGAAGTGTAAGGATCAAATTTATTGGTTTGTTCATCCTGTTTTTCGACATTATTGGTGCTGGATCGTCAGACAATTCCGGGGGGCACATAGCGCATATTGGAGGAGCTCTTTTTGGGTTTTTATTTGTCTATTTGTTGAGAAAAGGAACAGATTTGTCGGTCATCTTTAGTAGAGAAAACTCAATGTTCACAAGGCGAAGGAAAGCTAAAATGAAGCCACCAAATACGAAACTAAAAGTAGCTCACAAAGCAGATAGTCTCACGATTCGTCAAAAAGAAAATCAGTCCAAAACTGAAAACCTTACAGATCGAGTTGATGTGATTTTAGAAAAAATAAAAAGAAATGGTTACGACAGTCTGACCGATGAAGAAAAAGATGTTTTGTACAAAGCCAGTAAAAACTAGATATTGAAATTTATTGACAGGACCATATTATTGATCAATCTTGTAGTGGTAGTTGCTACTTTTTTGGCATATTTGGCACCCAATGTCAATCCTGAATTCACTTGGATCATATCTTTTTTTGGGTTGTTTTACCCCTTACTTTTATTATCCAATATCCTTTTTATCTTTTTCTGGATATTCAAAAAATTGAAATATATTTGGCCTTCATTGATATGTATCATGATAGGATGGCCGCAATTGAAAGGATTTATTGCTTTCAATAGCCCTAAACTGGAGAGTACACAGCCCTCGATATCGGTCATGACCTACAATATCAGTAATGCTTCATTCGGTTATGACAAAAACAAAAAAAAAAGAGAGGCTAAAAAAGAAGCCTTCATTGGTTTTCTGGAGCAATTTAGCGATGTTGATATTTTTTGCATTCAAGAGGTAGGTGATTATGCCTATGATATTCTCAAAAAAACATTTCCGAAGCACCATTTGTATTATAAAGAGAAAGGTGCCGTCATCTTGTCAAAATATACATTTATCAAAAAAGGAGAAATTGATTTCGGAACAAAAACAAATTCTTGCCTTTGGGCAGATGTGCTGATCAATGAAGATACTGTAAGAATATATAGTTTTCACTTGCAGTCCAATCAGATCAGTCGAGATGCCGAAAAACTGGCCAACCAAACAGACATAGACCAAACCCAATCATGGTATGATATCAAGGGGATACTCAGAAAATTTAGAAATAAGCACCTGCATCGGAGTCATCAAGCCGAAACGATCAAAGAGCATGTGGAAAAATGTAGCCATAAGACGATACTGGCGGGTGACCTAAATGATCCTCCTCAGTCTTATACTTATCATGTGATGTCTTCCTTAGGTCAAGATGCCTTTAGAGAAAGGGGGTTGGGCATAGGCACTACCTATGCAGGCAAGATCCCTTTGTTGAGAATTGATTATATTTTTGCCGACAATACTCTGGAGGTCGCAGAGTTTAAGATCATCAAAGATCGTTTTTCTGACCATTTTGCCGTAACTTCGACTCTCCAATGGCCAATTGATAACCAATAAATGAAGATATACATACGATTATTTTGAATAATAACTAAATACAAAACTTATGACAGCAAATCTGGATTCAGCCATCAAAACACTCCATCAGAAAGGATTTCTGGACGTGGATTTAGATCCTACCTTAGATCTGGTAGCAGAGATTAATAAACTCAAAAAAGAAAAAAATGCCATCATACTAGCGCATTATTATCAGGAATCCGAGATCCAGGACGTAGCAGACTATATCGGTGATAGTCTAGGTCTTTCGCAAAAAGCAGAAAGCACAGATGCCGATATCATCGTATTTGCCGGAGTACATTTCATGGCAGAAACAGCAAAAATGCTCAATCCTTCTAAAAAAGTATTGCTTCCGGACCTCAAAGCAGGTTGTTCTTTGGCAGATAGCTGCCCTCCTCATATATTTAGAAAGTTTAAGGAAAAACACCCGGATCATGTCGTAGTCAGCTACATCAATTGTACTGCAGTATTAAAGACGCTGACGGACATCTGCTGCACTTCGTCCAATGCCGAAGCGGTCATCAACAGCGTGCCAAAAGATAAGGGGATCATCTTTGCCCCTGACAAGAACCTCGGTGCTTACCTTATCAAAAAAACGGGCCGGGATATGATCCTTTGGAATGGCGCATGTATGGTACATGAAATTTTCTCCAATGAAAAAATCACCAAACTAATGGTACGATATCCCGATGCTAAATTTATTGCCCATCCAGAATGCGAAGATCATATACTAGATAAGGCCCATTTTATTGGTTCCACCACTCAATTGCTCAAATTTACGCAATCAGATCCTTCTCAAAGTTTTATTGTAGCCACCGAATCAGGCATATTGCATCAAATGGAACTCGCATCACCGCACAAAACCTTTATCCCTGCACCTCCTGACAACAGTTGTGCTTGCAATGATTGTCCACACATGAAGCGAAATACACTGGAGAAACTTTATCTCAGTATGAAATACGAACTGCCAGAAATCATACTCGAAGACTGGGTCGTCGAAGAAGGAAGAAAGTGCATAGACCGGATGTTGGAGATCAGTGCAAAAGCGGGATTTAAGGCTTAGACCTCATCCAAAAGTGCTAGTACCTGCGCTACTACATTGGCTGATGTAAAACCAAACTTCTCGTCCAGTACGGTGTAAGGTGCTGAATATCCAAAATGCGTCATTCCAAAGACCCTACCATTGTCTTTGACCAAGCCTTCTAGTGTTACTGGGAGACCAGCAGTAAGGCCAAATATCGGAATATAATCTGGTAGGATACTATGCTGATATTGAATGCTTTGTGATCTGAATATGCCCTCAGAAGGGACAGATACGACCCGGACCCTTAGGTTGTGGTTGTTTTCCAAAATCGGAGCTGCATCTACCAAAATAGACACTTCCGATCCGTTGCCAAGCAAGATAATGTCAGCACCATCACTGCTTTGATACACTATGTACGCACCTTTGGATATGGCCTTACTCTCCGACTTTCTACTGGTAACCAATGTAGGCAAATCCTTTATGTTTTGTCTGGAGAGGATCAGACCTGAAGGTCGATCATGAGTGTTGAGCATCATTTCATACGCTGCTAATGTCTCTGCACTATCAGCAGGTCGTAATGCCATAAAAGATGGCTTGCCGGAATGATTTTTAAGTTTTTCGAGCAATCTCAGCTGAGCTTCCTGTTCTATCGGTTGATGTGTAGGCCCATCTTCACCTACCCTGAAGGCGTCGTGCGTCCACACAAATTTGACTGGTTGTTCCATCAGTGCTGCTACTCTTAGCACAGGCTTCATATAGTCCGAAAAAGCAAAAAATGTCGCACAAACCGGAATCACTCCACCATGCAATGCCATACCTGTGGACAATGCCGCCATAGTCAGTTCCGAGACACCTGCCTGTAGGAAAGCTCCTGAAAAGTCTCCGTTTGTAAAAGCTTTAGTCTTTTTAAGGAAGCCATCGGTCATGTCGCTATTGGACAAATCGGCAGAGGATACGATCATATTGCCTACATGCTCCGCAAGATATGCCAGTACTCGGGATGATGCATTTCTTGTGGCATCGTTTTCTCCCAAGATGACCGTATCCAATTCAATATTTGGTACCTTTCCTGAAAGATATTGGTTCAATAAGTTGGCTTTGACAGGATGGTTATCCTCCCAGGCTTTGTACTCGGCCTTCTTCTCAGCTGCATATGCTCTTTTTGTATCCAATACAGTCTTATAATATTCACTTACTTCCGAAAAAATAGTGAAGGGTTGATCAGGATCTCCGCCTAAATTCTTTATAGTTGCTGGAAAAGAAGCTTTAGATTTCCCCAGTGGTTTGCCGTGGGTTTCTACCTGCCCTTCATGGGAGCTGCCATCTTCTTTTACCGCTCCTTTACCCATGATGGTTTTACCTATGATGATAGAAGGTTTATCTTTGACAGCTTGGCACTCATGGATGGCACTTCGTATTTGATGCTCATCATTACCATCTATGGTCACTACATGCCAGTGCCAGCTTTCGTATTTTTTTCCGGTATCCTCAGCAGTGACTTCGCCTACGGTGGTACTAAGCTGTACGTCATTGGCATCATAAAACATGATGATATTTCCAAGCCCTAGGAAGCCTGCTATCCTACCTACCCCTTGTGATATTTCCTCCTGAATACCCCCATCCGAGATGTAGATATAGGTAAAGTGACTCATCCACTCTCCAAATCTCTGGACCAAAAACCTCTCAGCGATAGCAGCCCCTGCACCAAATGCATGACCCAATCCTAATGGGCCGGACGTATTTTCTATTCCACGATTTATATCTACTTCAGGATGTCCGGGTGTGGGACTTTTCCATTGTCTAAAGTTTTTAATGTCATCCATTGTCATTTTACCACACAATGTCAATTGGCTGTAAAGCATGGCAGACATATGTCCCGGATCTAAAAAAAATCTATCCCTAAATGGCCAGGCCATATCATCAGGATCAAAATGTAGAAATTCGCTATATAGGATTTGGATAAAATCTGCCCCTCCCATAGCACCACCAGGATGACCGGAACCAGCTTTTTCTACCATCCCGGCAGAGAGTATTCTAATATTATCAGCAGATTTTAAAGCAATGGATAGACTCACGATATTGATTTTTTGTTAATTTGGGACAAAAGTATTAAGAATAAAATTATAAAAAGGCTTTTTAGCATTCATGATTTTGGTTGATTTATTCTTTATTGCATGATTTTTGGTGAATAATTGCTTTATTGCTACAAGACTTCAGAGCAAGTGATAAAAAATAACTGATGCTATTAAGTTGTTAATCAAATAAATCTTACTATATTTGCGGCACAATTCGAAAAATGTGGAAGGGGACAATGAGTTCCCTTTTTTGTTATACCTTTACAATGCATCCTTCAGAAATAGATCAACTTGTCCACAAAGGCATCTCCGAATTAGAGATGAGTGATACTTTTTTAATAGATGTTAAAATAAAAAACAACAAAATTGAAATATTTTTGGATAGTGATGCTGGTATGGATTATACCAAATGCCAAAAGCTCAGCCGTTGGATAGAAGCCATCCTTGATGAAACTAAAGTATTTGGAGAGCAATATGTGCTGGATATATCATCTCCGGGAGTAGGAAGTCCTCTCAAGTTTTTAAGACAATATGTCAAAAATGTAGGTAGGATCATCGATGTAAAGTACGGAGAAGGCAAAAGTGTGCGGGGAAATTTACAAAAAGTGGAAGATTCTGTTATTTATGTAGAATATGAAGCCAAAGTAAAAGAAGGTAAAAAGAATAAAAAAGTCAAATTGACTGAAGCAATAAAGTTTGAAGATATAATTGAGTCAAAAATTAAAATAAGTTTTAATTAATGAATTTAGTAGAATCCTTTTCGGAATTTAAAGAAGGCAAAAATATAGACCGACCTACTATGGTCAGAGTCCTAGAAGATGTATTTCGAACACTTATCAGAAAAAAATATGGTTCGGACGACAATTTTGATGTAATCGTCAACACTCAAAACGGTGACTTGGAGATGTGGAGAGTACGTCTGATTGTACCTGACGGCGAAGTGACTGATGAGTTAGGTCAAATATCATTTACAGAAGCAAAATCGATAGATGATGCCTATGAAGTGGGCGAAGAATGTTATCAGCAACTGACACTGGAAGATTTCGGAAGAAGATCTATCATGGCCGCCAGACAAACATTGATCTCCAGAATCATGGATTTAGAAAAAGATGATGTCTATAAGAGATATATGGACAGAGTCGGTGATCTGGTCGTAGGCGAAGTCAGCCAGATACTCAAAAAAGAAGTTCTGGTACTCGATGATGCTACTCAAAACGAATTGGTCCTGCCAAGACTGGAGATGATCAGAGGGGATTTCTTCAGGAAAGGGGACATGGTCCGAGGCATCATCAAGAGAGTAGAAATGCGCAATGGTACGCCGATGGTGATGCTCTCCAGAACAGATAATGCTTTCCTGGAGAAACTCATGGAACAAGAAGTGCCTGAGATAGAAGATGGTCTGATTGCCATCAAGAAAATAGTACGATTACCCGGCGAGAGAGCCAAGATAGCGGTAGAATCTTACGACGACAGAATCGATCCAGTAGGGGCTTGCGTGGGTATGAAAGGCTCGCGAATTCACGGTATCGTCCGAGAATTGAAAAACGAAAATATCGACATCGTAAATTATACCAACAATGTGTCTCTATTTATCCAAAGATCGCTGACACCAGCTAAGGTGACCAGCATCAGTCTGGATGATGTAAATATGAGAGCATCAGTATTCCTGAAACCTGATCAGGTATCTCTGGCCATAGGCAAAGGTGGAAGCAATATCAAATTGGCAAGTAAGCTGACCAATTATGAAATAGATGTATTCAGAGATAACGAAGAGCAAGAAATTGACGACGTTGATTTGGAAGAATTTGCAGACGAAATAGAAGCTTGGGTGATCGAAACACTTAAGAATATAGGTTGTGATACAGCCAAAAGTGTTCTTGCTTTAAATAGGGAAGAACTTATAAGAAGATCAGATTTAGAAGAAGAGACGATTGATGATGTGCTGAAGATATTAGCTTCTGAATTTGAAGACTAAAAGTCATTTATAGTAGCTATAAAAGCAAGTTCATTCTATTAGAAATCTAATACAAAATGAACATACTTAAATAGTTACATTTTTAAAATATTTTAATTTGCCGATGGTAGAAAGATTAGTAAAGGTCGCAAAAGAACTAAATGTTGGACTGTCAACAATTGTTGAATTCCTGGCATCCAAAGGTCATGTAGTGGAGAATAAACCCACTACCATGATCAGTGATGAAATGCACGACATTTTGCTAAAGGAATTTCGGTCATCAATGGCTGAAAAAGAGAAAGCAGATCAAATAGTCATAGGAACACGTCCGGGATCGAAGGATGATGCCAAGATTGCAGATGAAAAACCTGTAGCTAAGCCCCTTTTCACCATACCTAAGTTGTCAGAAATAGACACCCCAAAGGAACCTGAACAACCAGAATCTCCCGTAGATGTACCTACCCAAGAAGAAATTGCGCCACCAAAAGAGGAGTTATATACAGCTAAAGCAGAATTGCCTAAGCTAAAAGTACTAGGCAAGATAGATTTGGACAAACCAAAAACTAGTATAAAAAAAGCCCAAAAAGAAAAAGAGCCCCAAGATGTGTCTCCTTCTATAGAAACTCCTATTGTCATTTCGGAAGTAAGCACAGTGCCTCCTGATCAGCCTGAATCCACCAATGATAGTGATCCTGAAGTGCAAATGATGAGAGCTAAGACTCCCCAATTGAAGGGTCTTAAAATCATGGGTAAGATCGATACCAGCAAATTGGACAGTTCAACCAAACCCAAATCATCAGATAAATCAAAAACCCAAACGGGGACAGGAAAACCTGACAGTACCAATCAAACTGGCCAAAGCACCGACAGCACTAAACGTAAACGAAAGCGCAAAAAATTATCACCAGGCGGCCCAGTAAGCGATCCTAAAAATACAGGTGCTGGTACGAGAGGTACTGGTGGTAAAGGAAAATCCCCAAGAGATGAAGTCAAAGAAGTCTCCCAAAAGGAGATCGATGACAAGATCAAAGCGACCATGGCTCGCCTCAATGTAGGTGGCAAAAATAAACGTCAAAAAATAAGAAGAGACA
>JBATLS010000437.1:0-2410 GCA_049289435.1 Saprospiraceae bacterium
AACATAAACTATCAGGATTTATTTTATGAGGCACAACTTAAAGCCCGAGAAGCCAAGAAAGGGCTTTGGAGTTTAGAATTGAAATGACTGTGCCTTAATTGATGAATTGAGCTTTGAAATATTATACTTTTCAACTGGGCAAAAGTACTTTTAGAGTTATTCATTATCCCAAATTCCTGAGCTATGGAATAATAAGACAGACAAATCAATAGAATAATAGTATAAATAGACTTCATGATGTCAAAATATTTTATCAATAAAAACAGCAGACATATTACATCTACAAAAGAAGTAAATTCCTTTGTAGCTATTTAGTAAAAAATTATCTTCTACTTACACTTTCTTAACTTTCATTTCCAGTGATGCACGGGATAGTAGGTAATTGCAATAATAAATATCAATTTAAAAACCTAGAAGCTTTAGTAGAAAAACACCTATAAGGCCGCTGAAGCCCATCACAAGTGATTGCACAGAGTAAGTCTTGTAAAGTATTTTGGGAGGGGCATCATGCAATTTATTCAACAACCAAAAGAAACTGGAATTTGCATGAAAAACACAAAAAGAACCACAACCTATCAGTGCAGCAGTGATCTCAGGTGACATGGGCAAGCTTTCTACCATCGGGGCAATCATGGACGCTGTTCCAACCAATGATACCGTTATGGAGCCTGTAGAAGTAGTAAGTATTGCAGCAACTAAAAAAGGAAGCATAAAGCCAAGGAATGGATAAACTGTGAAAATTTCCAATATGTCGTTCTGAATGCCTGATTGTTTTATCACAAAACCAAGTGCCCCACCAGCCCCGGTTATCATGATGACCAATGCAGATTTCACTATTGATTGTTCTACCAATCGGTTGATAGTACTCCGCTTATCATTATTCCTAAGTTGGAAAATGGCTATCAATGCTCCAATAAACACTGCAACAACTGGTAATCCGATGAAGCTAAAAAAGGATCCGGTCAATGTTGTCTGGTCAAATTTTAAAAATGAACCTGCCCCAATGAGTAGGATAGGAAAAATGATAGGAAGCATATCAAATATAACATTATTTGATTGAGTGGTAGCTTTAGTTTTAATGTCATCAATTTCTGTAGATTGTGGTAGATTTTTATCATAATCCAACCATGAATTCTGCACATAGTTTATAACAAACAAAACACCTCCAGTCATGGCAAAAATGGCGACAATCATGTTTATCAACAACATCTTTCCCAAATCTAAATTCAATAAAGATGCAACAGCCATAGGACCGGGAGTAGGTGGTATCAGTGTGTGCGAAACTGTTAACCCTGCAGTAAGCGCAAGTCCTATATACAGAACTGGCTTCTTGCTTTTAGATGCTAAAGATTCTGTTACGGGTTGTAGCAGTATATAAGCTACATCCACAAATACAGGAATTGAAATCAGATATCCTGTAAATCCCATTGCCCATGGAAGTTTTTTTAGCCCAACTGTATCGACAACCCGATTTGCTATACGAAAAGCACCACCAGTCTCTTGCAATACTTCTCCAATAAAAGCCCCTAAGATTATGACTATTGCTATCCATCTTATAGTTTCACTAAACCCCTGCAATAATACTTCAATGGTTTTTGCACCGCCCATGCCTAAAGAAATACCTAAAACTGCTGCTGTGAGAATCAAGGCAATAAAAGGATGAATTTTCCATTTTGAGATAGAAAAAATCAATAAGAGAAGCAGAGAAACAAGTATAAGTAAATTAAATACCATAGTGCATAATAATACGAGTCTTTATAATAATATTACATGTATCTTCTCTGAGTTTTTCTTTTTTGAGATAATTGAGTAGAGCATCTTTTTTGACGCACCTTCCCCAACCTCAATATGATAACTACCTTCTGCCAATACTTTAGGTTGATAGATATTGCCGGATATCCTAAGAGATGAAACTACCTCTCTGGTAAATGAATGCCGAACTGTTACCACCTGATTGGGCTCTGATATTTCCAAAACGGGCAATGCGAATGATTTTTCAGGATTAAAGTTGTCCATTTGAGAAATTGTAATTGGCCAGCCAGGATATTGGTTACCATCCCCTGAAGTGACATCCACATTTCTGGGCCAGCATTCAAAAGTGGTTGTTCTTACTTTTTTATTATATCGTACAATACCATATCCAGCCACTCTCGTTGATAATTTACCGCCATTATTGATGTCCTCCGCCGATGGGTTACCTACGGCATTTACAGTAATTTTATTTTGAAACCCATCCAGAAAATCTCCGGTATAATTTGGACTGTTTGGTTTTCTGTTGAGGCCCGGACTTTTAGGATCCCACCATCGCATCCAATAATTCGCGATGGCTGGTACACAAAAAGAATATCCTGCATCCTTCCATTCATCAATACCATGCTGGATTACTGTCGCAAGATGTTGATCCCCACCA
>JBATLS010000438.1:0-2475 GCA_049289435.1 Saprospiraceae bacterium
ATACCAATTATCTGCAATATGAAATACTCAAATTACTGACCGTATATTCTGATAGTCCCAACAATATATGTATCGTAGGAGACGACGCACAAAGTATATATTCGTTTCGTGGAGCGACGATCGAAAACATATTGCAGTTTGAGCATGATTTTCCGCAGTTGCAAACGTTCAAACTCGAGCAAAACTACAGATCGACTCAGTTTATAGTAGAAGCGGCCAATGAAGTCATCAATAATAATGAGCGACAAATCCAGAAAAAAATATGGACCGACAAGATCGAAGGAAATAAGATAAAAGTCATCAAAACGATGACCGAAACAGAAGAAGGCAAGCGCGTAGCAGATACCATCATAGAGCAGAAAAACAGATACAATCTCGCCAACAAGCATATCGCCATCTTGTACAGGACCAATGGTCAGTCGAGAATATTTGAAGAGCAGCTCAGGCGACACAATATACCTTATAGAGTGTATGGGGGGTTGTCATTCTACAGTAGGAAAGAGATCAAAGATCTGATCGCTTATATGCGCCTCACGATCAATGATAAAGATGACGAAGCACTCAAGAGGGTGATCAACTATCCCCGTCGGGGTATCGGAGCGAGCACTATAGAAAATATATCTCAGCTCGCTGATGACAATGATATGAGCATGTGGGAAGTCCTGACTAAAATAGACTTTAGCAAAAACAGATCGAGAAAAAATATTGGTGAATTTGTTCAATTGATACACACTCTAAAAGCAAAAGCAGAGAAATCAAATGCTTATGAAATAGCCGAATACATCGCCAATCACAGTGGAATCAGGGCTTTGCTCAAAGAAGACAAAAGTCCTGAAGGCCAGGGTAGGTTGGACAATTTGATTTCATTGCTAGACGGTATCCAGGAGTTTGTGCAGGATGACGAGCTGCAAGAAGGTGAAGAATTAGAAACTGACAAAAGCTTAACTACCTACTTGCAGACCATCTCACTCATGACGGATGCGGATGCCAAAGAAGAAAATCCGGACAACGTCACGCTCATGTCGGTGCACTCGGCCAAAGGTCTCGAGTTCAGGTCGGTGTTTGTGGTAGGGATGGAAGAAAACATATTTCCGAGTTATCTGGCACTCAACGAAGGCAATCAGGTGGACGAAGAGCGCCGGCTTTTCTATGTAGCCATCACCAGAGCGGAAGAATTGTTGTGCTTGACCTATGCCAATAGCAGGTATCAATACGGTCAGGTGAGATACAATGATCCGAGCCGATTTCTGGAGGAGATATCTCAAAAAAATCTGGACTCCATCATCAGCATTCAGCAAAAGCCTTCCTTCCCCGAACCCAAAATTTTGGGCAACTTCAAGCCATTGGGAGCAAAAAAACCTATGATCTCCGTCAGTGCCGCGGATTTTCAAGCGGCCAACCCCGCAGATATCCAGCCCGGTATGGAGGTCATCCATCTTAAGTTTGGCCAAGGCAAAGTAGTCCATGTGGACGAACGTATGGTAGCGACGATCCGATTTGATGACCTGACCGATAGTCCTGAAAAAAGGATCATGCTCCAGTTTGCTAAATTGCAGATTGTAAATTTTTGATTAGCTGAATTGTCGAGTTGTCGAGTTGATGAATTGATGAATTTGGTGGGCGGATCTCCCCTTGAGGGGTCGGGGGTTAGGAGGGCAAAAGAGTGGTTTTGAATTGATGAATTTTTGAATTTTTGAATTGATGAATTGAGGAATTGAAGTATTCAATAACTCGATAATTCAATAATTCAATATCTTAATAACGCTGGATCAAAATTAAAAGAATATCTTTTCATCAAAATCAAATTATAACAGTCATCGCAAAGCCATTTTGGAATAGGTAGTCACTCAAACACCTAAAGTAAAAAAACTATAGATTAATATGGGTTGAGCGGACTTATTTGATATAAATGATGGTAGTCAGTGATCTGGACAAAGAGAAATCCAAAGGTGAGCTGCTGAGGTATCAAAAACAATACAATAATACCTCTCAATCGATCATCCAGAATAAGATCAGACAAAACCAACTACAGCTCGAAATACAAAGACTCTCTGAAGATCGCAGTGGTAAAGTAAATGAACACCTCATGCGTATGCGCGAGATCATCACCATATCGCATCAGAAAATACAAGCATGGTCAGAGATATATTATATCACAGCAAAGGCAGAAGGGACGGTACAGATTACCGAAGGATTGGTCAGTGGTAAGTACATCCGACCTTCAGACATATTGGCGACGATCATCCATGACGGGGAGAAAAACGAAAGATATATACTGACTAAGCTGCCTGCGGAAGGATTTAGTAAGATCGTACAGGGTGGTGATGCTGTCGTACGATTTGACGGATGGCCATATAAGGAGTATGGCATCCTGCTCAGCCATGTCACCTATATATCTGCGGTGCCAGCTCTGGATCAGAAAGGCGTGCTCTACTATGATATCAAGGTCCACCTACCCGATACCATCATCACGAC
>JBATLS010000439.1:0-6547 GCA_049289435.1 Saprospiraceae bacterium
CCAGTGTACTATGGCAGCTTGCACTGGTCTATCTATTCCAGTGGTATGCCATGTTTTGCTATTGGCAGTATATCTCCCACAGCATCGCCAAAAGTGTATGGAAGACCACCGCTGAAGAAAATATGGATCTATATGGAGAAGCAGTAGGGTGGACAGGCTATGTCAATGGATTTTATAATATTGTGACCTTTTGCTCTGCATTTGGACTCGTATGGATGGCCCGCAAATTCAGTGCTAAGTATGTGCATGCCTTTTGTCTGGTAATGGCGAGTGTTGCATTGCTAATACTGCCAGGTATAGAAAATAAATACCTGCTCTTTGCTCCTATGATCGGATTTGGTATCGCATGGGCGAGCATGATGGGTGTGCCGTATATCATGGTGGCATCGAGCATTCCACCTACCAAAAACGGAGTATATATGGGCATCGTCAATATGATGATCGTCATCCCTATGATCATCCAGACATTGACCTTTGGGTATGTGTATAAGCATTTTTTGGGCAGCGATCCGTCTATGGCATTGATTTTTGCAGGGGTATTATTAGGTCTCGCTGCATTGGCTACGTTGCGTATAAAAGTGCCTGCGGAGTCGCTGGAGTAGATATATAGGTTTGGTATCAATCAGGTAGGGTAAAGAAATGATTGGGTTTTACTGGATTTTAAGCATTACTAGGATCGCAGTTGGATTTATCAAGCTCGGAGTAGACTGAAATTGCGACCATAGGGAGCAGTGATATTTTTAACAATCGTTTGTCTTAGCCTCCTTGCTAAGATACTATATCTAAAGGCTTCCAGCCTGAGTATATAATGCTATCAATATGACATATACAGACCCATAGGAGTTCAATGACACCACTTAAGACAAGCATGGATCAGGCAAAGATGCCTGTTAATATTGGATCGAAGGGGGGACGCTTCGACCAGCGTATTCGATTGTTTGTTTTAGCGTCAGAGTATGATAAGATGTTGAAGGATTTCCAGCCTAGTCAAAAAACTGAGTCGATCGTGTGTGTTTTAGGCACGCCTAGAAGCGAGCGGGCACAAGTTGCAAACTTGCGCAAGCTATGTTATTGTGAATTGCGCCCCCTCCAGGACTTGAACCTGGGACCTGCGGATTAACAGTCCGTCGCTCTAACCGACTGAGCTAAGGGGGCAATGCTTGAACAAAGCAGGTAAAAAAATACCCTTTCTTCCAAATGCGGTGCAAAAATATAATACTTCGGTTAACTGCGCAACTTATTTATATGTTTTTTGAAAAACTTTTATGACAACTTCATAGATGACGCTCTGCATGATAGGAACTTCTCACCAAAGGCCCACTCTCCACAAAGTCAAAACCACGCTGTTCGCCTTCTTCTTTGTACATAGCAAATATGTCGGGATGGATGTACTCTGCTACTTCTACGTGCATCTTGGTAGGTTGCAGGTACTGCCCGATAGTCAGTACATCACAACCATGAGCTACCAGATCATCCATGATCGTCCATACTTCTTCTTTTGTTTCTCCCAATCCTACCATGATGCCAGATTTTGTCCTCTTTCCATACTCTTTGGTACGTTTTATCTGTTCGAGAGATCGGTCATATCTGGCTTGTGGTCTTACTTTTCTATACAAGGATGATACGGTCTCCATATTGTGAGACACCACCTCCTGTCCTGCACTAATCATCCTCTCGAGAGCTTCCCACGTAGATTTGACATCAGGGATGAGTGTCTCAATGGTAGTATCCGGCGAAATTTCTTTTACCCTCCTCACCGTCTGATGCCAGACTTCTGCGCCACGGTCTTTGAGTTCATCTCTGTTGACAGAAGTGATGACCGCGTGCTTCACCTGCATCAGAAAGATGGCTTCAGCGACTCTGCGGGGTTCGTCCTCGTCATACTCTGGTGGCCTTCCGGTTTTTACAGCGCAAAACGAACAGCTACGGGTACATACATTGCCCAATATCATAAATGTCGCCGTGCCAGCACCCCAGCACTCACCCATATTTGGGCAATTGCCACTTTGACAGATGGTATGCAGCTTATACTCATCTACCAGATGCCTGACCCTGCGATAGTCTTCGCCTATGGGCAGTTTGACACGCAACCAATTTGGCTTTTTGGCTTTTTCTTCTGATAAGGGCTGGACGATGGGTAGTTCTACCACTTTAGATTTCTTTTGGGTTGAAAAGATGATTAATTGGTTCTTTTGCCGAACTCAAATGTAGCATAAAAGTTTATAAAATAGGGCTTTGCGCTAATGGCTTCGGTCTCCACCATGATAGGAATTTTGCGTATAAAAAAGTCACCCATGATGCCTATCTCCAATGATTTTGCATACTCTTCAAACGCTCCTAATGAAAAAAACAATCCCAACTTAGCCTGTACTCCTGGTACAATGCGCATTTCTGACCATCCTCTGGTAGATGAGGCACCACCAAAAACTGAATTGAAATCAAGAAATTTTTGTGCCGTTTCATCAGTATATTTTTGAGTCCTATATTCATTAAAAAACCGCCCATCTTGTTCTATGATATATAAGAGTTCGAGATACACTGGCTTTAAAAATGCGATCGATGGGCCAGCTTCATAATTATATCCTATCGCTACGCCTTTTCTTCGGGTCTTATCTGTGATGAGTCTTTTAGTCCCTTTTCCTGCACGAAGCACATATAAGCTATTTTGCTTACCGAATTTATAAGATTGAGACACTTTACTGAATGAGGGCGATTGATTTCTATTTTGTTTTTGTTCTCTTGGATCTTGAAGCAAACTCAACTCTATATGATAATAATTGGTTTTATAATACGTTTTGATTTTTCCACTATTGTAAGCCAAAGAATAACCATTGGTGAGTACGCTCAAATTGCCAGTATGCTCATTTCTATAGATGATGCCCTTCCAGTCAAACTCCACTTTTTTTGGTTGAAAGGAATTTTGTCCAGCCAATGAAGTACTGAAGATCAAAAAAGCCCATAATAGGTGTTTTGGCAATGCCATGGAAAATTTACTTTATATAACAAACAAAATATTGAAACAAAGATGCATCCAAAATTAATATTTTTTGAAAAAAAATAAAAAAATAGGTATTTTATAGGTGGTTCATGTACAAAATGTATTATTCCTCCTCCCAATCTTTGAATATTGGTAATAATTTAGCTCATTGCCCTGAAAGACCGACTGCCTACGGCACGGACAAAACAACATGCTGGATTTGCTCGCTTTCGCTCAAACATGAAAATTTAAACATACTCTAAATAGTTACTACTGCTGTATCATGTTAGGAAAGATTGTAAAAAAAATGAAACTTTGGGGTGCATCCAAAATAACTACATCACTGGCGACGCCATTTCCATCAATACGGTACAAAGTATCGCCCCATAAGTGCCCACGATATACCCAAAAATGGCTAATAATACACCAACACTAGCCAGTGATGTGTGAAACTCAGCTGCCACTATTGGAGCGGATGCTGCACCTCCTATGTTGGCCTGACTTCCCACCGCCAAAAAGAAAAATGGTGCTTTGATCACTTTTGCCACTATAATGAGCAAGATGACATGAAAACTAATCCAAATGAGTCCTACTATGATCAATCCCGGATTGCTGACTATGGAAGACAAATCCATTTTCATTCCTATCGAAGCCACAAGTATATAGATAAATACACTACCTATTTTGCTGGCACCCATCCCTTCATAACTCTTGAGCGGGGTAAATGAAAATATCACCCCTAATGCCGTCGACACACTCACCATCCAAAAAAAACCATCACCAAAAGTACTCATCATGCTTGTCTTGTCTCCGATCACCGGGAATACACCTATCAGTACATCAGGTATCGCTACGCTGGCCCAATGAGCAAAGCCCACTGCCCCAAAGGTAGCACCCAAGATGACCATATAGTCTTTGACAGTAGGCATTCTGGTCACAGATTCAGTATATGACGAAACCTGCTTTTTGAGTACCTCTATAGATGATGTATCTGACTTTAGCCATTTGTCTATAGCGTGTTTCTTCCCTATCCCAAAGAGGAGTACAGCCATCCATATATTGGCTACTACGATATCTACCAGGACCATAGCACCGTATTTTTGCGGATTGTACTTATATATTTCAAGCATGGCTGTCTGATTAGCACCACCGCCTATCCAGCTGCCCGCTATGGTAGAAAGACCTTTCCACACTGCATCAGGTCCTACACCACCCACTATCTCTGGTGAAATAGATGATACTATCAATACCGCTAGCGGACCACCTAAGATCACCCCGATGGTACCCGTGATAAACATGATCAATGCTTTGCTACCTAATCCAAAAAGCGCTTTCAGGTCGATGCTGAGTGTGAGTAGGATCAGTGCAGCGGGCAATAACAACCTGCTGGATATCTTATAAATGGAGAGCTTCTGTTCAATAGGTTTATTATTTTCGTCCATGATAAAATTGCCGGCAGCATCTACGATGTTCCATTCCGGAGAGATAATATTCAAGGAGCTAAAAATCGAAGGCACTAGATAACACATTAGCAGAGAAGGAAAGATGACATAAAATTTTTTCCAAAACGGATGTTCGCTCGATGATGTATAAAAAACGAATGCTAATATAAACATCAGTATGCCAAACACAACAAAGTCGTCAGTAAAAATAGGTGGAAATTTCATGGATGAAGTATCATTGGTTAATTAAGTAATGTGCAAATCTAATCGTAATTATTTAGGTATAGGCTTTAGACCAATAAATTCATACGTAGGAAGGTAATAAACCCAAAGAAACTAAACAAAATTTATCCTGAGACTAGTAGAGATGGCTTTCATATTTAGCTGATTTTCAACTTATTTAATATTTCATAGAGGTTTATTTTGAAATAATCTAATTATTTGTATTATCTTTGCACCCATTTTCAAAATCTTATACTTCACTGTTTATATATAAATTATGTCTAAAAAGAAAGTTCTTTTTGTTACTCAGGAGTTAAATCCATACACAGAGATTTCCTTTTTATCCGATCTGGCACGAAGAATTCCGCATTATGCTGCCATTGAAGATTTTGAAATGAGGGTTTTAATGCCAAAATTTGGTATCATCAATGAAAGAAGACACCGACTGCACGAAGTAGTGAGACTCTCTGGGATGAATATCATCGTAGATGACGAAGACTACCCTCTGATCATCAAAGTGGCTTCGCTTCCTGGTGCAAGATTGCAGGTATATTTTCTGGACAATGAAGAGTTTTTCAAAAGAAAAGCCGTTTTTCGTGATGAAAATGAAGACCCTTTTAAGGACAATCAGGAGAGATTGGTGTTTTTCTGTAAAGGAGTCATGGAGACAGTCAAAAAATTTGGGTGGTCACCTGATATCGTTCACTTACACGGACAGATCACAAGCCTGATACCCTTGTACATGAAAAAAGCATACAAAAATGATCCCGTTTTTTCGGATGCCAAGATTGTGTATTCATTGTATGAAAATGGACTCAGTGACTCTTTTGACTCTCGGTTTTTGAATATTGCCGCCATCAATGATCTCGAAGTCCAGGATCTCGATGTATTTAAAGACAACGAAGCTATCAATCTGGACCTTGGTGCAATAAAATACTCTGATGGCATCATATCAGGAAGCGAATCGACCAATGATATCGTTCAAAGATACGGCGAAGATATAGATTTACCTTATCAAGCTAGTATTGGTGATATTGATTTATTGGCTCAGGCGTCCATCGAATTTTACAAAAGACTTCTTGAAGAATAGTAAAAGTAATAACATGTCAGGAAAAACAATCACTAACATCTGTTGGGTTTGGGTGGTGGTATTAGGTATGATGACTGGTTGTCAGGATCCCCTTACCGTAGGAAGTGAGCTACTGGAGAGTGAACGACTAAATCTCGAAGTCATCAGCGATCTGAAGCTCAATAGCCAAACAATAGCAGGCACCACAGTACTCACACACAGACCTGAAGTGGACTCCAGAACCTATCTGTTGGGACAACTGAATGACAATCTATTCGGGAAAGTCAATGCCGAATTGTATATGAAATTTCAAATGATTTCAGCTATTAAGGCAAATTATCATCTAGAATCATCATTGAAATTTGACTCTTTGGTATTGGTATTGCAGTATGACAGTACAGCGACCTATGCCAATAGTAGTGCTGCTCAGCAAATAGACATATTTCAACTGACTGCGCCTTATTTAAGTTCTGGTACATACTACTCTGACACAAAATTAGACATAGGTAGCTCGCCTATTGCTTCTACCACGACCACCATCAGACCTCAGGATTCTGTCAGCTATGTGGATCATGTCACCAGGACTCTTGTCACAAAAGCACCTCAATTGAGAATCAGACTCAATGATGCATTCGGAAAAGACTTGATAGGAAATGAAGAAGCAGCCAAAAGTGATACATCTTTTGCAAATATATTTAGAGGCATTTATATCCAGTCAAAATCCATAGGTAACAATCCATTTATATATGGTTTTAATTTTTCGAATACAGCACTTCAAAATACTGAACCGATCAATAAGTTGATTATGTATTATAATGTGGCATCTGGGGATACTAC
>JBATLS010000440.1:0-8101 GCA_049289435.1 Saprospiraceae bacterium
CAAATTCAATTGCCATTGGCTTTAGCCAGTGGACAATAAATGCAAATATTATTTGGCTTTAGCCAAAAATAAATGGCTAATCGGCATGATTAATTTGGCTAAAGCCAATTGTATATAACATTATAAAACCCACTGGTTGAAACCAGTGGCAATTGAAAATGGACATTACATTCAACAATTTTATCAAACTACACGGCATTGGTTAAATAAATAATGTCAACTATTGGAGAGTTGACTTATTCGATCACGGTGATTTTGAGCATATTTGTACGGAACCTCTTGTATAGCGGCATACTACCTGTATTGATGACGATGTCTCCAGCTTCTACCACTCCTTCATCTTTGAGTATTTCATTGACATCTTCGATGGTTTCATCAGTGGTGGTAAATTTGGTATATAGGTAGCACTTGACACCCCAAACCAAACTCAATGTACTGAGCATATGCGGCTTGTCTGAAAAGATATGAATCTCTGATTTGGGTCGATAGGACGATATTTTGAAGGCCGTATATCCATTGACGGTAAGTCCTAATATCGCTTTGGCTTTGAGTTCGTCAGCCAGGCGTGGAGCGTTGAGGCATAGTACATCGGACAAAAAGGTTTCGGCATCGGGATTTGGATTGGATCTCTTACCGTGCACATGATAGTGGTCTTCGGCTTCTTGTATGATTTTGCGCATGGCTTCTACAACCAGTGCTGGGTGGTTGCCTACTGAAGTCTCGCCACTCAACATGACTGCATCTGTACCATCAAGTACAGCATTGGCTACATCAGTGACTTCTGCTCTACTAGGTGACGGATTGGTGATCATACTTTCCATCATCTGAGTAGCGACTATCACAGGCTTGGCCTTTTGGATACATTTTGTGATAATCATTTTTTGCAATGCAGGCAATCTTTCGATGGGTACTTCCACTCCCAAGTCACCTCTGGCTATCATGATGGCGTCTGAGGCCTTAATGATATCCTTGATATTGGTGATGGCTTCTGGTTTTTCGATTTTTGCCACTACTTTAGCAAAATGTTTTTTTGATTTTATAATTTTCTGGAGTTCTTTGACATCTTTAGCTTGACGCACAAATGACAATGCTATCCAGTTGACTGGCTGTGTAAGCACGTATTCGAGATCTTCGAGGTCTTTGGGGGTGAGTGATGGTTGGGTCACTTTGGTATCAGGCAGATTTACGCCTTTATTGGAGGACAGCTCGCTGCCAAATATCACCATTAGTTTTACTACATCGATGCCATTGGTCGATATCACTTCCAATACTATTTTTCCATCATCTACGAGTACCTTCTCCCCTACTTTGACGTCGTGGGCAAAGAGTTCGTAGCTCATATATATCTTCTCTTTGGTACCTATACACTCTTCACTCACAAATGTCAGGATATCTCCAGGAGCGATGGGTAATGCTCCATGCTCCATTTTCCCTACCCTAAGTTTGGGTCCCTGCAGATCTGCGAGGATTCCTATATGGACGTTGTACTTTTCGTTGATCTCCAGGATATTGTCAATGACTTTCTGATGCTCTTCGTGAGCCCCATGAGAAAAATTTAGCCTGAATACATTGACGCCAGCTTTGACTAGGCTTAACAGAGCTTCTTTGCTGCTGGACGCTGGGCCGATGGTAGCCAATATTTTGGTCTTCTGGTGATTGTTGATATGGATCAATGGTGCCATAGTATATTAATTGTTTTGCAAGGGGCGAAGATAGTGTATTTTTAACAATAATCTAATACCATATTCTATTTATTTATTTTTTGATAATATGTAACTAACGAATAAAGTAGGGCGTTAATCCTTATAAATCAAATATAAATACATCTTTTCCTACTCGGTGAATTAACAATATTACCTTAAAAAGTGTTTGAGAGATGTACCAATTCTCATAATGCTGGAATTTCAGGTATTCAAATTAGTGCCGAATTATTTATATTTTTATCTTGATTTTGGAATTAATTTTTTATTAGGTTTGTTTGTACATAATATAAATTATTCACAAAACTAAACGATCCCATGTTCGAATTTCTATCTGACGCAGACATTTATTTAAAGACATTCTGGTACATCGCTATACCGATTTCTACTATTTTTATTATTCAAGCGATCTTGACTATGGTCGGATCTTTTGGCGACATGGATATGGACTTTGATGGGGATAGTGGTGATCTTGGCGATGTGGGTGGTTTTTCTGAATATTTCACTATACGCAATGTGATACACTTCCTATTGGGATTCAGTTGGGCGGGCATCTCCTTTCATCAGGCTATACCCAATAAATTTTTCTTAGTTTTGGCGGCGATATCCGTGGGGATCATTTTTGTAACTATATTTTTTTATGTGATCCAACAAATCAAAAAACTAGAAGAAAACAATACGATGCGATTTGAACAACTGATAGGAAAAGAAGCCGAAGTATATCTGCGAATTCCAGCTGAAGGGACGGGTAAAATACAAGTGAGTAATAAAGGTGCTTTTAGAGAAGTTTTCGCATCATCTCAAAACGGAGAAATAGCTACCGGACAAAAGGTAAAAATACTCCAGGTATTGAAAGATAATATCTTGCTGGTCAGTAAAATTGAATTAGAGTAGCTTGGTAAATGCTGTCGTAGGCATTTGTATTATACCGATCATCTGATGTATAGACCATGCAGATGGGAAAATGGCAAAATCTAAATATTGAGACTGGTCCGAAAAGTCTATTTTTGCCACAAAGGCACAAAAACACTTAGAATCCCACAGAATACGATTTTTAAATAATTGATATTCTATCCTTTGCGAACCATTCGTTGTTCCTTTTCGGAGTGGACTCCAAAGTGATGGTACTTGTGGCTCGAACCAATTACTGGGCAATGGAAGGGTTTCACAAAAAAAAAATATTTTTAGGTAATATTTAGAATGCTCAAAAAAAAATTGCCTACATTTGATATTATGATTTTATCCAAACCTTCATTAACATTTTTGTTCGTCTTTGTGACTTATCTGGCTTCATCTCAAGTGCCTGTTGGTTTCACAATCATGGATGAAAATACCACAGAGAAGATAAAATACTGCCTTGTCAAATCAAATATATCTGGTGGGTCATATCTTTCCAATGCAAATGGTTGGGTGCATATCCACACCCCAATAGAAAAAGACACATTAACATTTGAATATCCGGGATACCAACCTACCCGAAAACCAATATTGGAGATAAAAGATTCGAGTGTAATATTCATAAATTCAGATGACACAATTGCTCAAAATATCTACAGTAATTTGAGTCAATCATCATTGCACGAATATATCATAAAAGGATCACAGCAATTATTCAAAAAACCGGTGATAGCTTCAAAATCTTATTTAGATTTTTATTCGATGACTGATGGTAAAGACACAGAAATGTCCAGATTTTATTACAATACACAAATCCAGGGATCAAAGATATTGAATATGTCCTTTAAGCAAGGCCGAGTAGCGCTGATTCCACAGACCAACGGGTTAGCTGGTCTTAACCCATCTCTTGCTTTGATAAAGTATTCGCCAGTACACGATTCGAGAACGCTGCCTAAAAATCCTTTGCAGCAGGATTTGGCAGAGAGAATGGGCGATCTATGGGATTTTACTGTATTACCAGCAACTATTGACGACGATGCACTGTCTATTTCCTTTACCCCAAAAAATACAGAAGATGGAAACCTCTTTGGCGGTGAAATTTTGATAAATGTTTCTACTTACGATATTAAATATATTTCTTTACATATACCAACGGCCCACACACACCCGTTTGTTACCGTGGCCGACGATACGATTATGGACGTGTCCTTAGATCTCAAATATTTTTTTACTACTGAGTCCAATGGTACAGACCAAATGGCATACGCAGTGTATTATTATTCCTTTGATTACTTTGCTGACAAGTCCAAACTTTACATCAAAAAAAGAATATTTACAGAAGGAATCTTTCATTTATACGGAGATAAGACATCTTTTTTTATACCAAAACTACGATATGCACAGCCATTTGATGACTATATAAAATCTGCACTTTACCCTTCTCATGATGATTTTTGGGATGAAAACGACCGCTTGATGGTTACCGATCAGCAAATACAAAAATTGCCAGCTTTTGCATCAAAAGGTGTGATGTATAATTATTTTGACAGCAATGATGAAATAATTATAAAAAATAAAATCATCTCAGAATTTAGCATCATCTGGAACAAAGACAATTTCCTAAATCTGAGACAAAATGTTATTTCTGATACCATCGTGACAGACCTCTCGGTCGATATATTTTTAAATATTGATACATACAACGGGCAGACCATTTTCAATACAATGACTGTGCTTGACTATCTGCATACCAACTATTCGCTCGAATACAACACTCAGAACTTGGTTTATCAAAATATTTATTTTGATCTTTGTGAGATAGTACGGCTCAATCTAAATGAAACACTCAAGGGTCTAAAGGCCGCAGAAGATATGAATATGGCGCATGAGGCAGCATTGAAAGATTTGGAGTCTGTCACTACCAAATACAAAAGCGAAACCAACAAAGGAAGTGATATCCACCAGCTAAAAAAATGGAATGATCTGGTGCTCCAAAGGACAGGAGTTGATAATTTCCAGTCCTTCAAATTGAGGTACAAACCTAAGAAGAGAAAACGATGATGGAACATCATTTTCCAAAGATATTTATAGTCAAAAGAAATAAAATTTTACCATTTTGCAACTAATAAAATATTTGGCACAGGCAAACAACATGAGTCACAAACTCATCAATACCGTCCCATTTATCATCAAAAACAAACTGTGGGAAGGATTTTTTCAGCACAAAATAGTCATGATCGTTTCTATCATATCTGCCATAGCTATACCATGGTCGATCCTTAAGTACCTGGGGAGCAAGATCGAATCTTACCAGGAAACTCCGACCACCGTCATGGGTGCACTAAACTCTGGGATGAGTTTGTCCAGCCTGATGGACGGGGGCAATAAATATTTAGCCTTAATCCTCATACAAATGCTCGCAGTATATTTTTCCAACAAGACGATAGAACATATCTCTGGAGTGACCATCCATATGTCCATCCGTGAGATGGTGGATTCGCAGATCAGGGTCATCAAACTCTCTATCAGAAACTGGGCTTTTGAGCTGGTAATAGGCATCGGGGTTTCTATAGTCCTGGGTATATTTGGTCCTGACTGGCTCGAAGCCCCAGCCAAATTTGTGATAGCATGCTATTTTGTTGGGTTTATATTTATGGACAATTACAATCATGCTTATGCCATCAAAATCAAAGATAGTGCGGTGATTGTCCGCCGGCATCTTGGGGCGACGCTGATCATCGGGATGGTCGCTAAAATACTATTTTTACTGCCCGTGATCGGAGCACTGTTTGTGGCTTTCATCTGCTCGGTAGGCGCTACCTGGTATATGCACACGAGCGAAGATCAACAGTTGGGTAAGGCAGCGTATGGAGATTAGTGCACTGTCAAGATAAAAAGTTAATTCCGTTAGCAATCGGGAAATGGGGGTTGTTTTTATCTTGATAGAGCAGTAGCCAAACTCAAAGGCGATTTATGCTATAAAAATACACTAACGAACCTCCAATCTCATCCATCCCTCCGCCTAAGAAACTTGTCAAAAATTTGATTGCCATCCTAGATTTGCACACAAAAATTGGTTATATTTGTAGTATTGAAATGATAATAAAATGAATATAAATACTTTATAATGAGCTATTTGAAGGATAAATATGTCAATCCACTCACCGATTTTGGTTTCAAGAAGTTGTTTGGGACTGAGCCAAACAAGATATTACTTATTGATTTTCTAAATCAAATACTTCCGAAAAGACATCAAATCAGAGATTTAAGTTATTCGAGAAATGAACAAGTTGGACAAAATGAATTGGACAGGAAAGCAATTTTTGACCTTTATTGCATTGGAGAGTCAGGAGAAAGATTTATAGTAGAGATTCAAAAAGCAAAACAAAATTATTTCAAAGACAGAAGCGTTTATTACGCATCTTTCCCCATTCAAGAACAGGCAAAAAAGGGAAATTGGGACTACCAACTTGACCCTGTCTATACTGTTGGAATTTTAGATTTTATATTTGACGATCATAAAGATGAAAATGAAATAGTACATTATATCGAATTGAAAAATCAACGGTGTGATATATTTTATGATAAACTAAAATTCATTTATATAGAATTACCAAAATTTAAAAAGAATGAAGATGAGCTTGAAACTCATTTTGAGAAATGGCTTTATATTTTCAGACACTTATCTAATCTTCAGGATCGTCCTAAGAAACTTCAGGATAAAGTGTTTAAAAAATTATTTGAATCTGCAGAAATAGCTAACTTTACAAAAGAAGAAAGAGATTCTTATGAAGAAAGTCTCAAATATTATAGAGATATTAAGAATGTGGTTGACACATCTAGAGAAGAAGGATTAATGGAAGGAATCGAACAAGGAATCGAACAAGGGATCGATAAAAGAAATGTTGAAATAGCTAAACAGATGAAGAATGAAGGAGAACCGATAGAAAAGATTATAAAATATACGAATCTATCTTTAGAACAAATAAATCAACTTTAAAATAAGAGTATGTTTAAAATTCCATCATTTGTCTACAAGCGGCAAATTTCATTTTGTACGGCGTCATATTTTTCGTTGTAACTACCAGTTACGACTGCAAAATATACCTTGTCTAAAATTAAATTTGCTCGCTTTCGCTCAAACATGAAAATTTAAACATACTCTAAATGATGTGGGATACACTAGTGCTACAAGAACAAAATAAATACCCATAAAGCTTAATCTTATTCTCAATATCAGCGTTTAAAAGCCTCGCCATAGTTACTGCCATGCCTGCGCCTGCCTGACCGATGGCAGGCGAGGCAGGTTTTTTACCTCGATCTTTAAAAAATTAACGGCCATGTCCCGATAGCCACCGGGATCAACTTATTATCTTGACAGAGCACTAGGCAAAAGATCAACAATGCGTGTTTAATGCATCAACAAGATTGTGTGCTATCGCTTGAGCTGAATTGCCCTCTATGTGTCTTCGCTCTAGCATATGCACCAATTTCCCATCTTTAAACAAGGATATGCAAGGAGATGATGGTTGATAAGGTTTTAAATATTCCCGAGCCATTTCTACAGCTTCACTATCTACTCCGGCAAATACTGTGACTGCATGATCGGGCTTTTTGCCATGTGCCAACGCCAACTTAGCACCAGGTCTGGCATTTGCAGCAGCACAACCACATACTGAGTTGACTACCATTAAAACTGTGCCTTGGGGTTGATCCAATAATTTTTTGACTTCTGTGGCAGTCGTCAATGCTTCAAATCCAAAATCAGTCAAATCTTTAGCTATGGGTATAGTTAATTCTGGTGGATACATATTATTTGTTTTTAACAAGGTACAACAGCGGAGTTTCTGGTTTTGTTTAATCCATTCACCCAATAGATTCCAATGATGCCTTAAAACTGAAATTAAATATAATTTTACTTACCCTATTCCCCATAGCGATGATTTAATTTTATATTTGCGGCCGTGAGTAATATCAAAGAGCTGATCGAAAAATATCACAAGGATCGACAAGTCACCAAGTTGAATTCCTTGATCGCATCTGACACTCCTGTCCAAATACTATGTAAAGGTTTGGTAGGTGCGATGGATTGTTTTGTTCTGGTGGGATCGTACCAACAATCACCAAGGTCTCATATCTATATTGCATCAGACAAAGAAGAAGCTGCATATATCTACAATACGCTCCAATCGTTGTTTGATGCCAAAGATGTACATTTTTTTCCTGATTCGTTCAAAAGACCCCTTCAATACGATGAATTGGACAAAAACAACGTCCTCATTCGTACTGAAACCATCAACAAAATCCATCTGAATCAAGGCAAAAAACAAATATTGGTTTCATACCCTGAAGCCATATTTGAAAAAGCTGTGGACCCTACCCTACTCGAAAAAGATAAAATAGAGATCATCAAAAATGCAAGTCTGGACATCAATACTATGATCGAATTGTTGGTGATGTATGGGTTTGACAGAGTAGAGTTTGTATATCAACCAGGGCAGTTT
>JBATLS010000441.1:0-1981 GCA_049289435.1 Saprospiraceae bacterium
CATCTCATCTCAAAATTCCTTAGCTTTCGCTGCCGTTATATTTTTATGAAATAGCGTGTTCTACTTGTTTCTTGTTCATTTTTTTGCTGACCCATTCCTTTGCATCATCTGCCATTCTATAAGCTATCGGGACAATGATCATCGTCAACAACATCGAACTGGTCAATCCTCCTATCAATACCCAAGCCAATCCATTTTTCCATTCTGATCCGGCACCTGTCGCAACTGCAATCGGAACCATGGCTATCACCATGGCAATAGTCGTCATCAGTATGGGTCTGAATCGCTGTAGCGTACCCTCTATGATGGCTTTTTTGCGTTCCATACCTTCGGCCTTGAGTTGATTGGCAAAATCGACAATCAGGATGGCATTTTTTACGACCAATCCTACCAGCATGATGAGTCCCAACATTCCGAAGATACTCATGTTTTGCATAGATAAAGCCAGAGCTAATAAGGCTCCAATCAAAGCAACCGGAATAGAAAACATCACCACAAATGGATAAATGTAACTATCATACAGAGCCACCATAATGAGATACACCAGTAATATGGATGTCATCAAGGCAAAAAACAAGCTACCAAATGCCTCGGCCTGATTTTCTAAATCGCCACCCTGTTTGATACTAATTCCAGCTGGAATGTCCATGGCATCAATTTTTGTTTGGATATCCACTCCTACTGATGCGATATCTCTTCCCAAGACTTGTGATTGGATGGTCAACGATGCAATCTTGTCTTGACGCTCCAGTCTGGATGGTCCGCTACCTTCAGTCACTTGAGCAAATTGATTGAGTTTGACGATGTCTCCTTTGTCATTTAAGAAGGTCAGATTTTCGATATCTGATTTGTTTTTTCTGTCAAAAGCGTCTAATTGTACTCGGATATCGTACTCAAACTCGCCGTCCTGAAAACGAGAATCTGTATTTCCTGTAAATGCATTTTGCATCGTACCACCTACGACATCCAGACTCAATCCTAAGTCGGCCAGTTTCTCCCGATCTATATCCACATTGATTTCAGGCTTTCCTCCTTCTACGGTTGACTTCACTTCAGCTGTTCCAGGGATATTTTTTATTTCGGCAATCAATTTTTCAGAAAAATCTATCATTGTATTGACGTCTGATCCTTGCACGATGACCTGTACCGGTGCTGTCGTTCCACCTCCTACCATACTGACAGCAGCAGCTGTAAACTTAACTCCTGGAATACTCTTGGATAGTGCTTCTTTGGTATTTCGTGCATACTCATCCGAGGTAAGGTCTCTATCTTCTGCTGCTACCAATTTAACATTGATTTCTGACATGTATGCCGTAGATGTGGAGCTGGACGCGCCACTGCTTTGACCGATGGAAGAAAATATATTGGTGATGTCTTTTTGATTGAGCAGGTAATTTTCTACTTGCTGAGCAATGGCATTGTTGTGCTCCAATGGTGTTTCTTTCGGAAATTCGAGCTTGATGACAAACTCTCCGTTGTCTCCGTTGGATGCAAATTCTGATCCGATATACCCATTGGTCATCAAAGTAAATGAAGCAAATACCATCCCAAATATGGCAACCATGGTAATGACTTTGTATCGCATGGTAATACCCAAAAATGAACGATAAAAATTTTCAAACGCTTTAATTAATTTTTCAAACCAAATCAGGGGTAAGTGCATGATATTGCTGGATGAAAGATGGGTGAGCTTGGTAAACCTAGACGCCAACCACGGTGTCAAAGTAAACGATACGACTAGACTGATCAGTGTGGCGGCTACAACGACCAGAGAGAATTGTCTCAATAAATCTGCTACGATTCCGGACACCATACCAATGGGTAGGAATACTACAACAATTACGAGCGTGATAGACAAAACCGACATACCCATTTCTTTCCAGGTATCCATCGATGCTTGCATGGCTGTGGCTCCTTTTTCCATACGTGCATGTATGTTTTCGAGGACTACAATACTATCATCGACCAAGATTCCGATCAC
>JBATLS010000442.1:0-2211 GCA_049289435.1 Saprospiraceae bacterium
GCAAATTTCATTTTATACTGCGTTATATTTTTCGTTGTAACTACCAGTTACGACTGCAAAATATACCTTGTCTAAAATTAAATTTGCTCGCTTTCGCTCAAACATGAAAATTTAAACATACTCTTAATTAAACAATACAGACAAGCAAAACTTAAAATTGTTTGTGGACTATACAGATTAATTTTGAAATCAGGATTTGGGTGACTATAATAAAATGAATCCGTAAAAAAGATTTGAATTCAAAAATCAGGAAAACCTATCCACCAACTACATAAAACTGATCTGGGCAAAGCATAAAAACATAGGTATTCAACAAAGTGCGAAAGAAGTTTAAGCCATTTGACAAAATATAGTAGTTTTGTGACTCAAAATATCTATAGTGCCCTCAAAAAGAAGCCAAGCAATATTTGAACAAGAACTGTTTCCGCACATGGAAGCATTAAAAACCTTTGCTTATCACTTGACTTACAATGAAGAAGATGCAGATGATTTAGTACAGGAAACCTACCTGAAAGCACATAAATTTATAGAAAATTATGATTCGGGAACTAATGCGAAAGCATGGTTGTTTAAGATACTTAAGAACGCTTATATCAACGAATACCGTAAAAAGTCTCGTAGGCCTTCTAAAGTAGATATCGATACTTTGATCAGTATCAGGGATGGTGAAGAACCCAATTATGCTTCATATACTGACCTGAGAAAAGAAATCATAGATGATACCCTTGGTGATGAAGTGACGATCGCACTCAATTCATTGCCTTATGAGTTTAGAACCGTGATATTGTTGTGCGATGTGGATAGTTTTACTTATGAAGAGATTGCAAAAATATTGGAGTTGCCGATCGGTACAGTCAGATCCAGACTCTTTAGGGCACGCAATATGCTCAAGGACAAACTAAAGAAATATGCCATCAAAATGGGATACAAGGATATGAGGGGATCGAAGAGAGATAGAGATAGTAGAGGCGAAGAAGAATAGAAGAAGAATAATTTTATATTAGAAATCATAAAGAATTTGATGTATGCAAAGTAACGACTCAGTGAAATCAATCAGACAGCAAATCAATTTGTTTTTAGATAATGAATTGACTAAAGAACAAGAACAAAGCTTACTTCGGGGAATGGAAAACGATCCTAAAACCACCAAACTATTAGAGAAAGAAAAAGTATTCAGAGACTTTGTAAAAACCAATGTGAGGAGGCCTGTGGTCACTTTAGACTTCATACAAAACTTGAAAGAGCGCATACGTCTTTGAGAAATATGGATTGGGTGCAGCGTTTATTTATGCTCCACATCAGGATATAAACCCATGAAATCAGATATTACAATTCTTAATCTTACTTAATACTTTTGGTCATCGCCTTGTAAGACTGTATATTTGACAGCTGGTGGGTCTGTCAGCCTACGGTATGTTCAAAATAACACCCTGAACCTACTACCCAAAAAGTTACCTTCTTTTTTAAGTCAATAATAATAGATGAATTGAACCTAATTGCAATAACATTGTTGCTGATAGTATTACTATTATTAATATATTGAATACTATTGATGGAGTTGACTCTTTTTAAGTTTTCGGCCAACATACAAAGTGATATTTTTTTAAAAGATCCAGAGAGCAGCCCTCTTGGGACAACCATCTTTACGGAAGGTATTGACCTGATAGATGGTCTAGGGTTTGAAGACTTTACTTTTAGAAAACTTGCCAAACAGATTGGCACCACTGAAGCTTCCATATATCGGTATTTTGAAAATAAACATAAATTTTTACTCTACATTACTTCCTGGTATTGGTGTTGGGTAGATTATCAGATGGTGATCAGAAATGCAAATATAAACGCTCCCATCACAAAACTCAAAAACTCCATTGACATTATTTCAGCCGCATCTGGCAACCAAGCTGTTTCGGTAGATCTGCAAAAAATATTCAATGTCATATGCAATGATTCATCCAAGGGATATTTCAGCAAAAAAGTAGATATCCTCAATCAACATGGAGTATATTTCAATTACAAAAAAATAGTGTCCAACATCAGTGACATCATCCTGGAGATCAATCCCTCCTATGATTATTCGCATATGTTGGTGACCACCATCATCGAAGGTATCCATCATCAGATATTTTTTGCCAAGCACTTGCCAGGGCTTACTGATGTAACCACAAAAACCAATTATATCACTCATTTCTACTGCGATATGGCCATGTCGCT
>JBATLS010000443.1:0-2530 GCA_049289435.1 Saprospiraceae bacterium
GCCGTACACTGTAAAAAATGGAAAGACAAGACACCGGTTTGCACAATTGGAATTGGGGGTGACTCATTATATATCTCCTCAGGCCGGCAAGTCAAATTTTATTAGCAATGGCAATATCCAGAGTATAGATTTTGGTCCTCAGGCTGTTACTGCTTTTCTGATAGGTGGTACCCATTTTTGGGGCCATTGTGATTTTGCTATGAATATTCCAGTCATATCCTATGGTACAGGAATGAAATATAATGTAGATCTGCAAGCCAAAATATTTCCATGGAGGATGGAGAGAAACAAACTGCGTCCTTACTTTGGGATATCCATGAGTCCATTTTCATTCCGACAGGATGATGGTCCATTATTTTCCAAGACCTATTATCCTTTATTGGGAGGGATTAATTATTCAAAAGGAAGTCATCAAATAGAGTTAGGAGCTACATTCAACTATGACAGATCTTTTGACTACCACATCAGCCGGGATATAGTTTCACAATCGACCATCCAGCCAGTGATATTCAATGTTACGTACAAATATACCTTGGAGACAACCGTCAGTGCTGAAAAAGAATGGCGAGATGGAACTACTGCCAAAAAAACAGAAAACCTTGCCGCTTCTTCCAAACTCAACAATTTTTCTTTGGCCATCGGGGTCACCAGTGCTTTCAGGCTCAAATCGTCCCCCTATCTTTCAGAAAATTTTCCTTATGCGGGACAACACAATTACGATATTGCACTTGAATCAGGTGTGGGGTATTATATGCACAAACCTGATATACACTTCAATCTTGCATACCGCAGATTTACTTCAGATGTCGAAGCTTATGGATATCAACAAACAGCTACCCGGAACTCTTTTACTCTGGAAGCATACAAGTATCTTTTTGATTATCATGGATTTACTCCTTTTATAGGGCCAAATATCAGTCTGGAAAATTTAAAAATAAGTGAATCATTAGACAATGTACCTGCCTCATTCGAGACCAATCAGACCATCAAAGCAGGACTTACTTTCGGATGGGACATCAGACCAAACAGAATACAAACATTTATCCTGAGAACCAACCTTCGTTGGGCACCTAACTTAAACATTGACATGAAAGATGGAAATGAAAGTAGGTTGGATCAGCTCGAGTTTAATTTTATCCAATTGGTGGTGTACCCACAGCGTTGGGGGAAACTTTGATGTGGAATGTATCATAATACAAAGTTTTCAGAATCAATCTCAGATAATTTTGGGAATAATGGTTTGTCCACTCTCAAAAGTCTCAATAAAGAAATAATTTTCCCATACTCAACCTTCGTGATTCTTTTTGTGCCTTTCTGACAAAATTGTACTTTTAAGGGCGGTATCATTGGTTAATTCGACTATTTTTGCCATCGAATCGGGTCATGCTTTGTGATTTCGATGACGGATTAAAATAGATAATAGTTAAAAATGTACGTTTCCGGATTTACTTTTATACGCAATGCCATCCAATATGACTATCCCATTTTGGAGGCCATAAAATCTATATTGCCCATTTGTGACGAAGTAGTAGTCGCTGTCGGCAAGTCAGAAGACGAGACACTGCAATTGATAAAATCTTTGGACTCCGAAAAAATCAAAATTATTGTAACGGTATGGGATGACAGCTTGAGAGAAGGAGGTGAGGTATTGGCTAAAGAAACAGACAAAGCTTTCGCAGCTATAAACCCCAAGGCAGATTGGTGTTTTTACATACAGGGTGATGAGGTGATTCACGAAAAATATCTGGACGTGGTATATGAAGGGATGAAGCAATGGGAAAACGACCCAGCAGTCGATGGATTACTATTCCATTATCTTCACTTTTATGGTTCATATGATTATGTCGCCACTTCGTCAGGTTGGTACAAAAAAGAGATTCGTATCATCAGAAATAATAAAAAAATTTATTCCTATCGGGATGCTCAGGGATTTAGAAAAGAAGATAATCAAAAGCTCTGTGTCAAACCCATTGATGCATATATCTATCATTATGGTTGGGTAAAACCCCCGGCAGCCATGCAAGCCAAACAACATACTTTTCAGAAACTTTGGCACACAGATCGATGGATAGCTGACAATATCCCTATGGTGGAGGAGTATGATTATGGAGATATAGACGTCTTGACAAGATTTGATCAGGATCATCCGATGGTGATGAAAGAAAGAATTGAACGACTCAATTGGAAATTCACCCGAGACATTTCAAAGAATAAAATTTCGCTCAAAGAAAAACTTAAATCTTATGTCCAAAAGCATTTTGGTCTGGATTTTAACTACAAAAACTATCGTATAATAAAATGAATTTCCAGCTTTAATTATCAGTGATTTTGGTAACTATTTAGGTCTCGAGACCTTTGAATTGTTTTTATCTATTTCGTATGAAAGCAGGAAGGATTTTGGTTCTTAAACCAATTAAATAAAAAACTCTGTCATTGCTTCCTTTGTGATTTTCCTCAGTGCACTTTGTGGTAAAACTTATATCCATTGTGCACTTAGTGTTTCCCTTAGTGATCTTTGTGGTAAAACTAA
>JBATLS010000444.1:0-4544 GCA_049289435.1 Saprospiraceae bacterium
CCTAAGGCGATCCCATCTTCCACTGTAGCAACGACAGGCACATCAAATGGACTTCCTACAGCCTGACGTACAGTTTTACCCACATGTCTGGTGTCTATCACACAACAAATAGGGTTGGGACTGTAACGCATGACGCCCTCGCCCATTTTTCCATACTCAGTCCCTAGTGCACCTTCCATGTAAATGGCGAATATTTTATTTTTTTCAATCATGTTTTTTTAAATAAGCACCATGACCGGGTTTGTTGCTCGGTATGACAATACCATTTTGCAAGCTACTGCCTTCCGCAGGATCTGGATCGAGGTTAAGGTTAGAATCTAAATCTATATAATCTATGATGCCACTAATGGCCGCCCCAGCAGAAATCGCGATATTGGATTCGCCCATACAGCCGATCATAGTCTTCAATTTAAAAGCTTTGGCCGTGGCAACGATGCGCAGTGCTTCGGTAATTCCCCCACATTTCATCAGTTTTAGATTTACCCCATCTACACAATGGGCATACTGCGGTATCTGGGTGGAAAAACGACACGATTCGTCTATGAAAATGGGTAATGGTCTGTTTTTGAATAAATGAGGCAGGGCATCTTCTTCACCTTCTTTGATAGGCTGCTCCACATACTCAGTACCCCTTTCGGCCAACCATTGCATCATCATTTGTGCATCTGCCACCGACCAACCGCCATTGGCATCAACCCTTATCTTAACATACGGAAAAACTTTGGCACTCTCTACGACCTGGCTGAACATCGCCTGATCGGCGTCAATACCCTCGGGAGATCCCAATTTTATTTTTAATCCTTTTATTCCGGTATCCGTAAGCAACAGGGGTATCCGTTCTTTAATGACTTCGGGGGGATTGATGCCAATGGTCACAGAAGTAGGCTCCAAAGGAAGTGGTAAGCCCAAAAGTTGGTATAGCGGCACTCCCAAAGCCCTGGCTTTTTGATCCCAAAGTGCCATATCCAAAGCGGCCACTGCACACGGAGCGACGTTCATCTCTCTCCCTTTTGCATAGACTTCATAGATGGACAGCTTGCCAAGATCCAGGTGTAAAAGCGGCTGAAGCGACTCTTCGCCCGCCTGAGCATCTGCTGCCCCTTCAGTGTCACCCGGGGCCATCTCTCCCCATCCCGTGACACCGTCTTTGGTATAAGATACAAAAAGATTGGTGCCCCCGGTATGCAGACCGCGACTGATCAATAGCGGGAACTTCTTTTTTAGATAAATTTGTCGAAATTGTATCATCGAAATAATTTAAAATGTAAATATCTAAAATGAACTTCGTAATGAGGGACAAAAGTGCAACTAAATCAGGAATATTTGCGACAAATCAACGCCATCGCTATGGTGTGAAGAAAAAAGTCTGCACATTATTTGATTTTGCAGCAATTTTGAGTCGCAATAGCACTGCATTATAGATTTTCAGATATTACTTTTTAACTGGAGTTTCGAAGCCACTACTCTTTATTTGGCAATGTGCCCGAACCAACGGTTGCTGCCTTAAACCACACTTCGGCATAGCATCCATTTGCATATTGTTTGGCTATGTCTCCATGGTAAGTATCTGATCCAGTATTCCAAACTATATTTTCTTCCGGTGATTTTCCATTGGTTTGATTATATGCACCTTGTTTAAAATACTGTAATTCACCAGCATACGCGTTTTCACGTTCTATACCATCGCGACCTATTGGCGCATATAAGGTCAGTATTTGTTGTGGAATATCTGAATGTGATGCAAATGCTGATTTCAGCAAGTTTTTTGTGAATTTCACCGTCTTGTGTCCTTTACTGGTAAAAGTGAGGTACATAATACCTTGATAAACATTGACTTCATAGCTAAACTCTTCGCCCAATTCAATACCATTTTTTGGCTCTGCCGGGTAAGACGTTGAACCTGACCCTATAACAGACATGTCATTACCCCACACGGCTGTGGAGTAATCCCACCTTTTCGAATTATCCCCTTTGGTGTTGATTTCATAGTTCCAAAAGACAGATCCTTTTGTGTGTCCAGGAAATTTCTTATAAAAGATTTTTAGGGGTTCGTTTTCATGCCCTTCCGCACTATGGATTTGTCCCACGACTACGGAGTAAGAAGCAGCCACTCTGGCATCACCCGAAGTAGAAACATGCATTACTTTTAATGTACCTGTTAATTTACCACCGGTTTCTGGTATCCAATGTTTTATTTGGCCTAATTCAGTTCTCGTATTGTTTGAAGTTCTTGAGGTCACGCCGGCATTGGGTGTTTTATAGACTACCCAATCCGATTTGCCATCATTTGAAACATAAAAGAAGTCTTTTTTCTCATAATTTACCAGCTTTTTGGTACTTGTGCCATCACCACAAAGAATTCCCCATTCATCCATAAAAGGAATCACATCGCTGGGATACATTAGGTCTTTTGTAGCTTTATTAATAGCCTTTTTTGAAGTATCGCAGCTACTAATTAGCAAAAATACAAGACCAGCCATTAAAAGAGGGAGTGACAATGATTTAAAAAATCTGTTATTCATTTTATTACTTTTTTAATTTAAACCTCTATTTAAATACTAAAGTTTTGAGTTAAAATGGGGGCATCTCGGAGGGTGCCGTTTGTTTTCGTTTGTTTTGCTCAAGAAGCGGTTCTTTCAACAAAATATACATGCAAAACATTAAGACAAATTTTGGATAATTTCTTCAGGTAATCACTTTCAGGGACGATGATTTAATATTGGGGATGTATATTTTTTAAGCTACTCATGATAATCTGATATTTGAATGTTTTCGGCATTGTTATTTTGCCAATTAAATAAGATTCTGCATTGATTGTTGATTCGGATACTATATAAGTCTGAAAATTGGTCTTTAAGATTTTTGAAGTGATTCGGCTTTGGAATTATTAGGATATTGATGTTAACTGTATGGTTGGTCCACTGCTCATTATTTATTCAGTTAGTCATCCGATTTCAATAAAGATATTTTTCAATTCGATCATTACTTCAATGGTACAAAAAATTCAATTTTACCACATTTTTTAGATAAATATAAGTCGACCGATTTTTTATTTACAAGTAATTCAAAAATATTTCCCAGCGCTCCAAATCTATTTCCTTCGTGAAATTTATAATTTCCAGAATAAATCATTGGAATTTCACATCTAAGGCAGTCTATTTCACGTTTTGTATTCTCTGGAGAATCTTTGATCTCAATAATTTTATTTTCTACAAAACTGAAATTGCAATTCCAGCATATTTCAAAATTTTCGGGTGTATCCCAAAATTTCAGCTTTACAATTTGGACAGTTTTCCATTTTTATATTTTTATTAGTAGGATTTAATTTAGTTTTAAAATTTACACACAAAAATTGTATTGTCTCATACATGCACCAATCTCAGATATCAAAACTTCCATTAAATATCTATTCTTCAATAAATTATGTAACACCAAAAAATCTATAATAAATTTCCTATTACAGCCCAAAAACAATAGCTCAAAATATTTCAAGGTATCATTGACATCCATGTTTTTGTACATCTGCATGATAATATCGATCAATTCATGCTTGGATTTTTGAGCGATGAAATTCTGGAATAATTCTGGTGTCGGGATCAAAGACATATTATTCGGTTTCAAAAATAATAAAAAAAAAGGTTATCTGAACATCGGCAATTCAGGTTAAGGAAGACAAAGTTAGTGACTTGATACGACCAATGGATACAATCCAATGGTTAAGTGTATAACAAAATGCGCTAAGTCGCAGCATTAACAAATTTTTCAAGAATATCTGATGAGTTGCTTTTGTAGCATCTCAAATTGGGAATAATATTTGCACCCTTTATCCTCCAATTTTGTCCAGAGAGTTTCATTCTTGAATGTAATATACTTCTATGCGCTGCTTCTTTCGGGCGTGAACCTATTAATAAAATTATGTCCAGATATGTTTTATAGAACATCTTTCATTCTTGTCCCTCATAATAATGGAAAGTCTTTTCTTTTAATATTTTTGCGTCTTCGCTTTTAACATCTTCTAAGTCAGGGATACAACTCTCAATATTGCGACTTATGGCAGGATCTAATTGCTCTCCGTAATACTCTGGTAACGCAAATTTAATACCTATTTAGTTTTTATGCAATTTTTTATACCCACTAAACCTTCTTAACTATGACCGAACGATGCGCAGCAAAATCAATCATGACTGAACGATGCGAAGCAAAATCAATCGCAAATTGATTTAGTAAAGAAACCGGGCTGTGCACGGATGGGCGGATGATTTAGTGAGAGCACCGAGCTTAGCTCGGATGGGTGGCTGATTTAGCTCCGAACTGCGAAGCTGCCATAGGCAGGGTACAGCATGATAAGGATACTATTTGGCTGTATTCAGCCCGCCTATGGCAGGTTCACTCACTTCGAACACTACCGTACTCGACCCTGCGAGATCGTTCGCCTGCCCACCCTGCCTATGGCAGGTTCTCTCACTTCGAGCACTGCCGTACTCGACCCTGCGGGATCGTTCGCCTGCCCACCCTGCCTATGGCAGGTTCTCTCACTTCGAGCA
>JBATLS010000445.1:0-9228 GCA_049289435.1 Saprospiraceae bacterium
GGTCAGAACTCAGTCTGTCCGAACCAATCACATAGATAAAATCTTCTCCTGTGCTATATTTTTCGTCCCTTCGTCCTACCATGTCTATATTGATATTGACCATAGTATTTGCGAGTGGCACGGCAGGATTTTCGCTGTAGTACTGAGATCCCAGCAATCCTTTTTCTTCACCACAAAACCACAAAAACAATATACTTCTATCTGGCCTGTTGCCCTCGAATACCGCTTGCTGACATACTTTAGCCAACTCAAGGAGGGTGGTCGATCCCGAACCGTTGTCATTGGCACCGTTGAAGACTTCGTCTCCTCTCATCCCGATGTGGTCATAGTGTGCGGATACTATGACATATTCGTCGGGCTTTGTCTTTCCTTTGATCATGCCCATGATATTGTTGCCTTCCAGTACTTTTACTTCTTTTAGCAAGGTGACTGTGACTTCTGCTGCCAGTTTGACATTGGCTGGTTTGCCTTTGGCTATGTTTTTTCTGGCTTTGATGATCTTGTCTTCGTTGTTACCTATGATTACTTTTGCTATGGTGGACGAAATAAATACATGATTGGCAAATGGTTGCTCCACATCCTTCTTATTACCCAATTCGGCAAATGCACCTAGGAGTTTTCTTCTATTGTCTTCCAGTTGCTTTTTGATATCATTTTCGATGATTAGGACGAGTTTCACTCCTTTTTCTTTAGCAATCTTAAGTTTTTTAGACATATCAGCGTCACTCCAGTCCGATCTTTGAGTACTTTTGGTAAGTAAAGAGATGCTATCATTGATCATAGGTTCGCCCCTATTGATCAGGATGACTTTGTCTTTGACATTTACTTTTTTATAGTCGCTAAATGCAGGATCGTCTATACCATAACCAAGAAATAATACTTCTTTCTCCATCAATGAAGCCATCTCAGCATTTTTGTCCTGAAATGCCAGATAATCCCAAAGGTGTCTGTACTTTTCTCCATTGATAGACAATTCATTTTTGGCCCAACTACTAAAAGTAAATGCTATGGGAAGTAAATATGACGATTGACCATCCACTGTTTCTATCCCAATATTCCCGAGTATTTTGGTTATGTAATCCCCTGCCATCTTCAGGCCTTTTTGTCCGGTTTCTCGACCTTCCAGAGAGTCTGATGCCAATATAGACAGATGCTTTCGCATAGTGGCTGGATCTATACTCTCTGCGTATCTCACCGTGGCTATGTTTTTATCTGTAATTTTGGCAGTACCTTTAGCAGGAATGGATATATCACTTACATACTGAGCATCCAAGCTGATATTTATGGACACGAGTATCAGAAAAAAAATCCAGGTTTTTGACATCTTCAAGAATATTACATTTTAGATATAAGTAAATCGGCTTAACATGAAATTTTATCTACACGTCTTTGGTGTCTTCCCCCTTCGAAAGTGCTGGTTAGGAATGCATGTACGATCCTCGACGCCATCCTTTTGCTGATGAATCGCTCCGGCAGACAAAGTATATTTGCATCATTATGTTGTCGTGCAAGTGCTCCCAACTCAGTGGTCCAACAAAGCGCAGCTCGGATGCCCTGATGTTTGTTGGCAGTCATACAGACTCCATTGCCGCTACCGCAGACAAGGATGCCCAGATCAGCATCTTTTGTGATGACAGATAGAGCTACAGGATGTGCAAAATCTGCATAATCGACCGAATCCGGCACTTTTGGTCCGAAATCGATCACTTCATACCCATTGCTGAGAAGGTAAGTTTTGATGTATTCTTTATAGGCATACCCAGCATGATCTGATCCTACGGCTATTTTCATCTGTGACGGTGCTAATTGAGTTGGGGTTGTTTTAATAAAGGAGTCAACATATCAGAGATCTCTTTTTCAAAGGCTGGGTCTTCCATTTTTTTGGAATTTTCTAAGACATCTTGGGCAGCACCCATACGATATTGATAATCCTGACCAAAACTATCAAACACTTCTTTGTCTGTCTGCGATTCATAAAACACAATGTATTGCCTGGTCTCTTCTGCCAAAATCCTAAGGTGTTTTTTGGCTGACTCAAAATCTTTGCAGCTCACCAATACATTGATGAAAGGCATAATACCTGCATCATACGGGAAGTTCATATTAGGAAATGCTTCGAAATATTTATTTGCCATCTCCGCAGCTCTTTTGTGATCTCCTTTTCTATCCAGCTCTATCGCAGCTCTGAGCATCACCAGCTTCATGGCTTGAACCTCTGCCATATAACTCTTGTCTATAAACAATTTATACTTATCAAAATTACCCCATTTCCACTTGGTCATGACATTGGTATATACTTTATTTTCATCTATATCCCCAAAACCATAGATGCTTGGCAATTGAGACCGTACCCGCACTTTAGTCGGTGATATCCTCAGTCCAAGGCCTTCCATTTCCACATAGTCGTCGAGTCCCAAAAGCTTGGTTGATTGGCATGTGATGGCAAAATAGATGGGCCTTTCATAAAAATTGGAAGCGATCACATCCATGACAGCAAGGTCATCTTTAGTGATATAGGTAGCACTCTCAGGAAATCTGATATCAATTCGATCAGCCCACTCACTGCTGTCTATATTGGGTTGGAGACCGAGTTTCATATATTTGTCCTTAATCACTGGAATATAGAAGTTTTTGCTAGTGATATAAGTTTGTCCTTGGTAAGTATTTTTTGGATCCTGGATACTTCGCAATCCTTCAAACACATTCATAGGTACCGACAAGTCCTCACCCCTAGGGCTGGCAAAAAATACTTGATTTTTATTGTTGCCTCGATAATCATCTTCTGTGAGACTGAGTTTGATAGGGGCAGAGTCATTGACTTTGTTTCTCAACTTATTGATGTACCAGTCCACCGCAATCAGACTTAGATTGACTACCCTGACGTCACGCCTGATATTTTCGACTTCCTGAGCATACCACAGAGGATAGGTGTCATTGTCTCCATAGGTAAATATGATGGAATTGGGTTCGACACTATTTAAGAAATTGGATGCGTAGTCCCTTGATCCCAAATGATGCTTCCTGCTATGATCGTCAAAATTTTGGAAACCCATGATGACGGGGGCACTCAAGACCAAAAGTCCTGCAATCAGTGCCGGAGTCACCCCATTGATTTTCTGAGCCAGAAACCGATATATGGCCAATACTCCAAAACCAATCCAAATACAGAAGGTCATAAACGAGCCCACGAGTACATAATCTCGCTCACGTGGCTCATTGGGCGGCTGATTGGAGTAAATGACGATACCGATACCAGTGATGACAAATAGTATCAACAATGTAGTGAAGTCTTTTTTGCGCTGTGTATAATGAAATACCAGACCGAGCAAGCCAAATATTAATGGCAGAAAATAATACTTATTGGCGGACTCGTCATTTTTCATAGTATCTGGCAAGGCGTCCATTTTGTACAACTTGGCTTCGTCGATAGGGGTGATGCCTGACTTCCAGTGCCCCTTGGAGATGTCCCATGGAAAATATCCTTGCTCCGCAGTCTGACGTCCTACAAAATTCCACATAAAATATCTGAAATACATCCAATTGATCTGATAATGAAGCATAAACTGCAAATTGTATCCCATGCCTGGTTTGCCCTTACTATCTCCGTTGAGCACTTCACGCCACATCTTGTGGAGCTCTGGTCTTCCCTGATCTGTATGTCCTATACGCGGAAAAAGGATTTTATCTTTGGCATCATATACGTACTCAAATTTTTCATCTACCACTTCATATCTGTCGCCGACTCTTCCGTATCTCTCTGTCCTTTTGACATCTTTGGGCGTAGCGTCATAGTGTGGTCCTGACAACAGTGGCCGCTCTCCATATTGCTCTCTGTTGAGATATGGCAACAGTCTCATAGCGTCACTTGGTACATTCATATTGATAGGAGTGTCTGTACTGGCTCTGATGACTACCACACCGATGGTAGAGAAGGCTACCATAATCAATATAGCAGAAATGGCTGCGATCTGTAGGATTTGGTTGCCCTTTCTATGGGCGTATTTGAGAGAAAAGTAACTAATGGCCGCCAAAATAATCAAAGTAGGAATAAGTCCCGAATGTATGGGCAATCCAAATGAATTGACCAAAAGAAGTTCCATTTTCTGCCAAAGAGTGGGTATGCCGACTATGATAAACTTCATGATGAATACGATCGCTACTACACCCAATCCTATGGCTATGAGTGCCCCTTTGAATGTGTGTTCTTTGTATTTTTTGTAATATACCAATAATGCTATGGCGGGCAATGACAATATACTCAATAAGTGCACGCCTACTGACATACCACTGACAAACAAACTTAAGACGAGCCATCGATCAGCTTCGTCTTCATTTTCTATAAAATAATATTTGGTAGCAGCCCACAATGTGATGGTCGTAAACATGCTCGACATAGCATACACTTCACCCTCTACCGCCGAAAACCATACTGATGTACAGAAAGCTGTTGCCAATCCTGCGACCAACCCAGCAAATGCTAATGCAAGGTTTTGGGGCATGGAAGTGTCTTCTCTTCTTCCCACTAAGGCCAGTTTTCCAAACATGATGGTCGTCCATGCTATCATAGCTGCTGCCACGGAGGTACATATAGCCGACATCAGATTGACAGCAAATGCAATATTGGCAGGATCATCAGAAAATACCGTGGCTACCCAAGCAAACATACGCCCGACCAATACAAACAATCCAGCTCCTGGTGGGTGCACGACCTGTAGTTTGTAGGCACCAAGGATAAACTCTCCACAGTCCCATAGACTGCCCGTCCGCTCTACAGAATGATAGTACACAAAAAGACTGATTACAAATACCAGCAATCCGGTGAGGTTGGAATATTTTTTTAATGCTTGCATATAGCGGTTGATTACTCTTTATAAATTTTCAATAAAGGCACAAAAATAAGAAAAATACTTTAAAACAAGTACTAATATGTATTGAAGCATCTTCTTATGAGTTTCCGTGGATATTTAAAAACTTATTAACCCATTATTTTATTGCCATTTATACTTTCTTATGTCTTGTTTTGTTGGTTTTGTGCAGATATGCCTACTTTTGTATTTGATCAATGAAGTGAATGTAAAATACATGTTAAAATGATTAAATATTTTTTTTTGTCTCTGGTAGCCTATTATGTATTTAGTAATTATATCCAGCCATTGCTCCATAAGCCTGGTCCTCGACCAAATAACACCCCATCTCATGAAAAAAAGAACAATCATGAAGATGAATATGTTGACTATGAGGAAGTGGATTGAAAAAGCGGATATACACTTTATTTTGTATTTTGGGTCAAAATAGATTTTTATGATTCACAATTTTTCTAAATTAGCCAGTATAGTACGCTATCCGACGGATTACATTTTTAGTATTTAATTAAGAAAATAAAAAATTGGACTTATCACCTCTCAACAAACTCACCAACAATATTCCATTTAGTGACACCTTTGTCACCATGGATGAGACGGATGATTTTTTGATCATACTCAAGAAACATGGGGTAGCGGTCCAAGCCACAGATGCCGAGCAGGAAGATCTCGAAAAAATATTAAAATCTAAATACAACACGCCAATATTTGTACTAAATAGAATAGATCAACCAGTCACTGGTTTGGTGGTTTTTGGCAAATCCAAAGAGTTTACAGAAGCCTTTACAGAACTATTGAAGGAAAGAAAAGTCAAAAAAACGTACTTAGCTATCGTGGCAGGAAATCCTAAAGCTGAACCCACCGAGTTGCGACATTTTCTCAAAAAATTGCACAATAGGGCCATGTCCGCAGATGTCCAAGTGGACCACCACTACAAGGAAGCGGTATTGACATACTCACTTTTGCAGTCTTTTGACAATTATCATCTGCTCAAAGTGGATCTGGAGACGGGTCGGTTTCATCAGATCAGAGCACAGTTGGCGACGATGGAGATGCCCATCAAGGGAGATCTGAAGTATGGCTCCCGGAGACCCAATCTAGATAGGAGCATATGCCTATTGTCATACCAACTAGAGTTTGACCACCCGTTTACAGGAAAAACTTACCGATATGAAGCTCCATTGCCTTCCAACGACGTATTGTGGGGATTGGTGGACTTGGCTTTGATAAAATGATTTAATATTATTTTTTCCTTTTGTATTTATACCAAGGTTTTTTACCTAAATTATTGGGTACTTTATTTGAAACTATTTCATATCCTTCATTGACTAAGATTTTCTTGACTTTTTCAACATTAAGTCTAAAAAATTTGGCAATATCTTCAATTTCAACACCTTTTAAATAATACTTAATGACATTTTGTGTTCTATTAAGATTAGGTTGATCTATTTTATTTGTTTCAGTTTTTAAAGGAAATCTTTCTGCATAGTTTTTTGCCAGTTCTTGGAGCGATTCTATAAATATTGGTACAGTTTTCATCTTCAATGTCAAAGATGATTTTACCTGCTCTTGTGTAGAAAAAATGGTTTGTGTAACTTGTATGTACTCTTGATCATTGTTACTAATCAACTCAAAAAGGTATGAACTTTTGTCCACTTCTATAAGGATAGTGTTTAATCTTTGAATCATTAGTAATGAATTATGAATCTAAGATATTTAGTATTTCTGAATTTCCAAAATACTAAGACAACATTTTTCTATACCTTTGCACCAAACACTTTACATGAGCAACAATACCTACCCTACCTTTACTGATGTCAGTACTTTGGGCGAATTCGGACTGATCCGGGAGCTGACAAAAGATCATCTACCTACCCGATCTACTACCATCAAAAGCATAGGTGACGATGCAGCAGTCATCAAAAATAGTGATGAAGTCACTCTGATCAGTACCGATATGCTGGTGGAGGGCATTCACTTCGACCTCATGTACACGCCACTCAAACATCTGGGCTACAAATCCGTCGTAGTCAATCTATCTGATATTTATGCTATGAATGCCGTCCCATCACAAATCACCGTATCTATAGCTATCTCCAATAAATATAGTCTGGAGGCTCTTAAGGAATTTTATGACGGTATTTATACAGCTTGCAAATTGTATAATGTCGATTTGGTGGGAGGCGATACCACCTCTTCGCCCAAGGGTATGGTCATCAGCGTCACCGCCATTGGTCAAGCCAAAAGCGACAAGATAACCTACAGAAGTGGGGCTAAAAAAGGGGATATCCTATGTGTGACCGGCGATCTGGGGGCATCGTATCTGGGCCTTCAGATATTGGAGAGAGAAAAACAAGTATATCTCGCTCATCCCGGTGTACAACCCGAACTGGACAACAGTCAATACCTCATCGAGCGACAGCTCAAGCCAGAAGCTCAAAGGGGCGCCATCATTTATTTTGCAAAAGAAAACATCATCCCCACAGCCATGATCGATGTATCAGATGGTCTCGCAAGCGAACTCATACATATATGCACCCAATCCAACACTGGTGCTTACATCGAAGAAGGCAAAGTGCCCTTGCACCCTGATACTGAGCGTACGGCCCTCGAGTTTAAGCTTGATCCGATCACCTGTGCGCTACATGGGGGAGAGGATTATGAACTATTATTTACGATAGACGAAAAAGATCTCGACAAGATCCGGTTTATGCCAGAAGTGTTTATCATAGGAGAGATCACCGATGCAGCTGATGGTATAAAATTGCATACTACGGGCGGCAATATCCATGACATCACGGCTCAGGGTTGGAATCATTTTAAAAGACAGTAACAGCTTATTTTAGATCACTTCACTACATCACCATCCTTCTTGAATAGTGTTACATATCATTTCTACATGTTGAGCGCTCATTTTTGTATGAAGCGGTAATACGAGATATTTATCTTCTACTGCGTCCATATTTGGATATAACCCTTCTTTCAATGTACCAAAGATACTATACCTATCATTTCTGTAGTGAACTTGTGACGACTCGATTTGATTTTCCCTCAGTTTTTTCCAAAGACCTTTACGATCTTCGATATGGATCGTGCACATCCAGGCAGCGTGCTCTCTATCGGTATATTTTCCACCTATAAATTTCACATCGGATATATTGCTCAATCTATCTTCATATGCCTTGAATAAACTTTGCCTGTGTCTTAACGTCTCATCAAATTCGTCCAATGCAGCAAGCCCCATAGCTGCAGAGATATCTGTCATTTGATATTTATATCCTGTCTCTATGATATCATTTTCCCATATACCCATTTGTTTTGCACTTCGATCTATACCAAACCATCTAAGCCTTTTGGCTTTTTCATAAACGTCTTCAGGTACTAAGAGCATCCCACCATCCCCTGTGGTGATATGCTTGATCGCTTGAAATGAATACATGGTGTAAGGAGATATTTCACCTATTATTTGACCTTTGTACGTGGCTCCCAGAGCATGAGCGGCATCCTCAATGATCGGAATTTGATATTTTTCAGATAAGACCATGAGCTCGTCCATCTCACAAGGCAATCCTCCGTAATGCACACATACTATGGCTTTGGTTTTTTCATTGATGAGTTGGGTTACGTGTGCAACGTCAATATTCATCGTGGCAGGATCTATATCTGCAAATACAGGTTTTGCACCCATGTACAACAGTGGAATATTGGTAGCCGTACATGTAAACAAAGGCACTATGACCTCATCCCCGGCTTGAATCCCTGCCAGCAAATATGCCAGATGCAATGCATCGGTGCCCGAACCCACAGCTAAAGGCTTGCTCTTTTTGCCAAAACTAGCTGCAAATCTGGTTTCAAACTCATCTACGAGAGGTCCTTGACCTATCCATCGCCCAGAAAGTACTTTAGAAACTCTTGATATGGTGCTTGCAGGTATGTGGGGATGAAACAGCACAATACCTTCGTTGGTATCCATTATTTTTGCTTCATCCATGGGTTGTTTAGTCTGCATAATATGAATAATTGTTAATGCTAATTTGGGTCAAATGTATTATTATTGTGATACATTTTAAGTAATAAATCTTTATGAATATTTTTAAAGTCAATGACCAAATTGAATTTTACGAATTTCCTAGCAATAATGATGCTGTTTTTTCCATATTGATACCGTCATGGAACAACTTTCCCTATCTTAAATTGCTGATAGAGAGTATCTTAGAACATTCTACATTTACTCATCAAATATGTGTCCATCTCAATGAATCATGCCAAAAAAGTATTGAACTCTTGGAGTCAAAAAAAATATCCTATTCCGTAAGTATTTCAAATACGGGTGTTTGTTTTGGATTTAATGCAGCGGCTGCTATGG
>JBATLS010000446.1:0-3682 GCA_049289435.1 Saprospiraceae bacterium
GCATCTATCAATTATTATCTGAAGGACACACTGGCCAAATCTGGCAAAATAGCCATTCTCAATATGAAGGGCGACACCATCCGAAAGTACTATACTCCCAACAAAGCCGGATTATCAAGGCTACACTGGAATCTTCGCCATGAGCCATCCAAATTGCCAAAACTACTCACTAAGCCTAGAGATAAAGACTGGGTAGAACACGACAAAGAAGGTACTCGTACTGTCTATCCTTGGGATCTCGATATGCAACCTGGCCTTAATGGTCCATTGATTATACCGGGTGAATACAAAATACTCTTCATAGCAGATAATAAAGTACATGAGCAGAGAGTCCAAGTCATCAAAGATCCTAATATGCCCAATCCTGTCTCAGATATCACCCGACAATATGAATTTGGCCTGCAACTCCAAAACGACCTGAACACTACGATAAAAATGATAGAAGATATTGAGCGACATCGTCTGGATATTCAAAAAGCCATAGCCACCGAAAAATCTGACGAAAAGAAAAAAGAAATGTCATCTTTGGAAGATCAATTCTACCAGATCGAAAGCCATCTTTTTGACATCAGACAGACAGGGGCAAGGCAGGATAATTTCAGAAATCCAGTGCAAATATTAGAAAGATTTCTTGCTATAGGAAAGGAGTTGTTGGTATCCAGCGGCGACCATCTGCCGACCAATCAACAGATAGAAGTATATCAATTGACCAATCAAAAACTCAAATCTGCTCAGGAGCAATACAACGCATTAATACAGTCCAAAGTTTGGAAAGCTTTTGTGGGTTTTAAACCTTAGGCTTCTTTCTAACTAATTTCGTTTTACTTTTTATAAAAATGTGCTTGATTTATCAAGTCAATCTCAGACTGAAATGATTGCCTTCTTATAAAAAACACTGTATTAGAGAAAAAATCATGCCTGCATGTGCCTCTCGGCAGCATATCGAAGATCAGTTATAATGTCCTAACTTGTAGGTATGAGATATCGACAAAAAACAATTACATCTCTCCTCCATCATACTCACTTTCACTTCTTTCTGGTTTCTGCTTGTCTTTTTTCATATTGAGCCGGTAACTGATCGTAGCAACTATTGGGGCCCTCCTCCATTGCTGATCCACACGCTGGTAAAAATCATCCGTGCGCAACTCTGTGTTTCTCCTTCTGGAATTAAACAAATCTCTTGCAGCCAGCGTAAAAGAAGCATTATTATTGAGAAACTCTTTGCTAAATGCGACATCCACTATGTACATTGCCTTTTGTTGCCCTTGAGGTATGTCCACAGGTGCTCTGTAATTGAGCCGAGTCTGAAAGTCAGCATTTTTCCAAAAGGATACTCTACTCCCTATTCTTCCAAACCAACTGTAACTATCTGCCCCCAAATCTTGCCCTTCGTATTCTCCTTTTATTACATTCCTGAATATGTTGGCATTGCCATCCAGTCTCAACCATTTATTGGGATTGTAAGCAAAAAGAATTTCTACACCTGCATTGTCAGAAGTAGCTAAATTCAGAGGTAAGGTGAGTGTAGTTCCGTCTGTGTTGATCTGTGTAATCCGCTGTATGACATCAGTAGTATGCCTCCAAAAGATACTGCTCCCGATATTACCTTTTTCCCAATACTTCACATGACCCATCTCGTAGCTATTGGTAAACTCTGGATTCACATTTGGATTTCCTGAAAAAATATTTCTGTTATCGCTGAAAGTAAAAAATGGATTTAGCTCCCTAAACCTGGGTCTGCTGATCCGTCTAGAATAACTGAGCTGCACCTGATTCTGACCAGGAAACTCATAGTTGATATGACCACTTGGGAACAAATTGAGAAAATTTCTCGGATTTACACTATTGGTTTCCAACAATTCGGTGTTGATCCCTGAGTATTCCAATCTCAATCCACCCTGATAAGAAAAGTTATTTATTTTGGCACCATAGATACCATATGCAGCATGTACATTTTCATTATATCTAAACCTATTGGAGAAATTGGTGAGTTTATTCCATTGATTGTTGGCCAACTCTTCTACAAGATAGTCATTGGCAATATCTCTGATCTGGGATCTTACTCCAAACTCTACCTTGGAATCTTTGCTCAGTGGGTGTACATAGTCTGACTGAATAATGATCGTTTGCTGTTGCTCGGCATTGTCAGACCTTTGAACCAAACTATTGCCTTCGAATACTCCAAAATTGTAAAATCCCTGGATATAATCCGCTTTCTCGTGGTCTTCATTGCTGCTGTACTGAATGGATGCTTTTAGTTCTCTTCCTTCCTCCTTATATCTCTTTAGATAATCTATGGTATATTCAAGTGTTGGACTGGTTTCTCTTTCGTTTTCTAGTCTTTCAGTATAACTCAATGTAGGAACAAAATTCCTACCTCTGGCTTCGTTTCCATAAAAAGTATGATCATAATATCTGATGGGCACTTCATTATTGCTGGACGAATATCTGTATAAAAACGAACCGGTCAAAGATTGATTTTCTGTAATCGAAAACTCAAGTCCCGCCCTGACACTATTTGCCAATCTTGACCTGAAACCATCCCTTACGATATAAGATGAATTGATGGTATCTCCGACATATCTTTCCTGATAGGTATATCCTTCAGAAGGGTTGTAATTGTAATTCAAACCGTAATTAACAAAAAAATTGGTTTTACCCTTCCTGTAGTTGATATTGGCACCTAAGCCATAGTTTTCGGGCCATCCGCCGGATACTTCAAATGATCCATTGACGCCTGCTTTATTGTCTTTTTTCAAGACAATATTGATGATGCCAGACATACCCTCTGCTTCATATCTTGCTGATGGGTTAGTGATGACTTCTACCCGATCTATCATATTGGCAGGGAGTGATCTTAGGCCTGCCGCACCACTTACGCCGACCAGTCCACTGGGTTTTCCATCAATCAGTATTCTGACGTTTCCATTTCCTCTTAGACTTACTCCGCCATCTACATCTACAGTGACCGATGGGACATTGTCAAGGATGTCCTGCGCCGTACCTCCCTTATTGGACAAATCTTTTCCTACATTAAATACCCTCTTATCAAGTGCAAATGTGGTTTCACTTTTCTGCCCAACGATTTCTATTGTCTCCAGAGATACTGCATCAGTAGCAAGATATATTGAACCCAAATCCAGTTCATTTTTCTCCGGTGCTACCATTATATTATTGATACTTTTGCTGGTATAAGATAAAAAATCCACCACCGCATAATATTTGCCAGGACGTACATCTATGTTGAATGAGCCAGTCTCATCTGTCAGTGAGCCTCCGATAAGCACACTATCTTTTGCTGAAAACAGCGATACTGTCGCAAACTCCATTGGGATATTTGTAGCTTCATCCACTATTTTTCCGTATATACTTATCGGTTTAGAAGTACCAGACGGCCTTTGAGCGTGCAATGTGATGGTAGAAAATAATACTGAAAATAAAAGTAGGAAATACTTCATTTGAAAAGGTGCTTTAAGAGTATGATTAAATTTTTATGTTTGAGCGAAATCGAGCAAATGGAATTTTAAACATACTCTAAGTCTTTTAGACAATTAAAAAACCAAAAAGTTTAATGGAAAGCTTATCTTGGCCGATATTAAATTTTGTATGTCACTTTATCTCCATCTCGAATGCCAGCAATGCAAAACTATTTATAGTAAAAATGAAATAAATAGCTACTGCC
>JBATLS010000447.1:0-5547 GCA_049289435.1 Saprospiraceae bacterium
GGCCATAGGGCATTACAATCACAGCAATTTTCATGTCAGCGGTAGGGTCACGGGGGGTGTTTTGGGTTTTTTGATTGGGATGGTGATGGTCTTTGGATTGGCAGAGGTGGACCTTCTGAATTCGGCAAGTCTTGGTACCAAGATGGTGACTATGATTTTGCTCACTTTATCAGGTATTTTCGTCTTAGGTCCTATGATGAAAAAATTGTTCAATAGTCCGGAGATGCACATTTGGCACCACACATATACACTTCCTGAAGGCTATAAGTATGGCATCAATTTTGGGATTTCGTTGGCTATCTGGGACTATATATTCGGTACTGCGTCTATCCCAAAAGATGGTAAGGACATCAGATTAGGCTTTCCAGAGATAGAGAGTTTTCCGCATACTTTTAGAGAGCAGATGGTGTATGGTATAAAGAAATAAAAGAATATGTATAGTAAATAATATACCTTGTACACGTGACTATGTTAACTTTAAGAATCAAAATGGGTATGGATCTGCAGCAGCTTAAATTTAAACATTCTTTAAGACTATAAAATCAAGATGTAAACTTTTAGCACTTATTTCAACCCTTCCTTCTCCAGCACCTTACAAGTCTCTTGATATCCGATCTCATAAATCTTCTGTATATTACGCCGATCAAAAAGATTGAAATTGGATAGGTCTTTGGGCTCAATAATGATGTTGCACTTATCAAATTTTTTGTATGGAGTAGCAGATGTGCTGATACTGAATGCTCTTTGCAGCACCTTGACAGACGAATTTAAGTCTTGACCTATGACTTCTGTGACTGGATTGACATAGATGCCGATGATGGTCTGACACTTTTCCAGCAAAGGTTCGACCGGAAAATTGTTGATGATCCCTCCGTCGCTGTAATAATTGCCCATATATTCCACAGGACTAAATATAAAAGGGAAGGCACATGATCCCAATAATGGTTTGTGCAGACCACCAGAATAGAATGTTTCCAATTTTCCACTCAACATATTAGTGGCACTGATGAACAATGGTATTTCAAGTTCTTCAAAAGTAGAAGAGGGGATAAATTCTTCCAGATAAATTTTTAACTTATCTGTGTCCAACATGCCAGGCTTTTTATAGCCATAGTGGGTCAGGGAAAAAAGCTTAGGTTTATTAAAAAGTGCCAACATATCTTCACAACTCAATCTGGCTGCATAACAAGCCCCCACCAATGATCCAGCACTCACTCCTGACACGAAGTGTGCGTGAATACCCGATTCATTGAGTGCTTTGATCGCCCCTATTTGCGCTGCTGCTCTAAAGCCGCCACCAGACAATACCAAACCAACTGTAGCGCCAGAGATCATTTTCTTATTTTTTTATTAGGTTCAAGCGGTGATCATCATTTGTAGTAATATTAAAGTAAATTAAATTGGAAAAATTTTAGCTTTTAATAGTTTGTTTTTGAACGTATTAAAATTAATATTTTTCGCAATTTAAATTCTTTTGACTAATTATACAGGTAGATTTACAATCAAGATATATCAAAGATAGTAAACTAATTGATGGTTGTGACAAAATTGCTGTCTTTATACCAATTAAGTGAGCCAAAAAGTAATTGACTAACTAAGAATGTAAAAATGGGATACAACCCTTATTTTTTACACCGTTGATCACCAACCTGTTTATGTTCATTTTAAAATGGTCTCTTTAATAATAATGTAAATACCCATGACTAATACAAACCATCCAAAGGCGGGCTTTAGTTTTGCACCATCTATCTTTTTAGACAGGGCAGCTCCGATAAAAATTCCTACTATGGCAAATCCGGATATTTTAAATAAAAACATCCAATCAATGTTTGTCTCACCTCCCTCCCCGAAAAAGCCAATCAATGATTTTGCAGCAATAATGACCAACGAAGTACCTACGGCTTCTTTCATAGGAAGTTTAGACAGGACAACCAATGCTGGTATGATCAAAAAGCCACCCCCAGCTCCGACCAGTCCGGTAAGGATGCCCACCACTGTCCCTTCGATGAGTATCAATGGGTAATTAAACTTTTGCTCCCCTTCCTCTTCCTCAACAATTATTTTATCTTTTTTGATCATACTGTACGACGCTGCAATCATTAGTATCGCAAAAAGCAACATCATCAATATACTTTTGGTGACCATAAAATTGCCTATAGGAAATACTTCTTGTGCAATGGCTGGAACAATATAGGCTCTTGTGACAAATACTGCTATGATGGCAGGAATTCCAAATACGATGGCAGTTTTTATATTTACCAATCCTTTTTTAAAGTAGGACACTGAACCAACTGCGCTTGTAAGACCCACAATGAATAGTGAATATCCTGTAGCCAAAACTGCGTCGATACCAAACAAATATACCAAAACAGGTACGGTAAGTATGCTACCACCACCTCCAATCAATCCTAACGCAACCCCTATCAGGATTGATGATAAATATCCTGCAATTTCCATGTGATATGTACTTTATTGTTATTTGTTTTGTTTTTGCAAAGGTAGAGACAATACCGATTTCGTTCCGTTACTTTTGATACACAAAGCCATTATCCATCTTTGTTAGCTTTGATTATACATCGCACTCATACTATATCAATACTTTATCAGCCATCGCCTCCAAAAGAGCACGTGCCTCTTTCAAGGTTCGGACATTTTCTTTGGTCATGATCAGATAGTGGTTGGATTGTTTCATTGAGATACCACGAGTCTGACCTTCTGTGGAGATATATGCCATGATCGATTGGAATACTTTTGACTCAAAGTACATCGATTGGGCATTGATGATAAAATACGAATTCATTTTCCTATTTTTCAAAATGATGCGTTCAAAACCCAATTTTTTCGCAATAATCCTGATCCGCAATCCATCAAAGAGTTCATTGACTTCTTTGGGGATATTGCCAAAACGATCTTTTAGCATGGCACTGAATTTCTGAATATCTGCTTCGGTTTCCAGTTTGTCGAGATCAGTATAAAGTATCAGCCTTTCCTGGATATTGGACACATAATTGTCTGGTATGAGCATCTCTATATCTGTATCTAAATCGACATCCCTGACGTACATCTGCTTCTTTTCGTTTTCTTCTTTGAAAAGTTCTTTGTAGTCCGTTTCTTTCAACTCCATGACCGCTTCCTCGAGTATTTTTTGATAAGTTTCGTATCCTATGTCAGCAATGAATCCACTTTGTTCGGCACCCAAAAGATTGCCTGCACCACGGATGTCCATATCTTTCATAGCTATCTGAAACCCCGATCCAAGGTCTGAAAATTCTTCCAGTGTTTTAATCCTTTTTCTGGCTTCTGGCGTAAGTACGGAGAGCGGTGGTGCAAAAAGGTAGCAAAATGCCCTCTTATTGGATCTGCCGACTCTTCCTCTCAATTGATGCAAATCGCTCATCCCAAACTGATGGGCATTGTTGATGATCATCGTATTGGCGTTGGGGATGTCCAGACCTGTTTCTATGATATTGGTGCATACCAGTACATCGTACTTCCCGTCTATAAAGGCTATCAAAGTTTTCTCCAGCTCGTGGGCCTCGAGTTGACCATGTGCTATGGCCACTTCTACATCAGGACAAAGCCGTCTCACCAGATCTGCCACATCATGTAAACTTTTCACCCGGTTATGTACAAAAAACACCTGCCCGCCCCGTTGTACTTCGTAATATATGGCATCTTTGATGACTACATCACTGAATAGTCGCCGTTCTGTATGTATGGGCTGTCTATTGGGTGGAGGTGTCCTGATGATAGAAAGGTCTCTGGCAGCCATCAATGAAAACTGGAGAGTGCGGGGAATAGGAGTGGCAGTGAGTGTCAAGGTATCGACATTGACTTGCATACTTCTGAGTTTTTCCTTCGCAGCGACCCCAAATTTTTGTTCTTCATCTATGATCAAAAGGCCCAGGTCTTTAAATTTCAGATTTTTATTGAGCAATCCGTGTGTTCCTATCAATATTTCGATGGTACCTTCTCCTACTTTTTTGAAGATTTCGGTCTTGTCTTTGGTGGATCTGAATCTATTGATATAATCCACAGTGACACCAAACTCTTTGAGGCGTTCATGAAGGGTTTTGTAATGCTGCAGGGCGAGGATGGTCGTCGGTACCAGGATGGCCACCTGCTTGCCAGCCACCACTGCCTTGAATGCTCCCCGAATGGCCACTTCGGTTTTTCCAAAACCTACATCTCCACAAATCAACCGATCCATAGGATATTCTTTTTGCATGTCGTCTTTGACATCCTGTGTAGCAGTCAGTTGGTCAGGAGTATCTTCGTAGATAAAGGATGCTTCCAGCTCTGTCTGCATATATCCGTCTGCCGGAAAAGCAAAACCTTTGGACGCTTTTCGTCTGGCATAGAGTTTGATCAGTTCCTTTGCGATGTCTTTGACTTTGGCTTTAGTTTTCCTTTTTAGGGCCTTCCAAGTATCACTTCCGATTTTATTGAGCTTAGGTTCTGTACCATCTTTGCCCACATATCGGGATATCTTATGGAGAGAGTTGATACCTACATAAAGGATATCATTATTGAGGTAAAATAGCCGCACAGTCTCTTGTCGGTGGCCATTTATCTCTATTGTTTCCAAACCAGAATACCTGCCTATGCCATGATCTATATGGGTCACATAATCACCTGGTTGCAACTCTTTGAGCATCTTCAGACTGATCGCCATATCTTCCGTAAACCCTTGCTTGAGTTTATATCTGTGGAATCGTTCGAATATCTGATGATCCGTGTAGCAAGCGATTTTGTTTTTATGATCTATAAATCCTTTGTGAACGGACTTGTGTATCGGGTGAAACTGCACCGACACACCCATATCCTCAAATATATTGTAGAATCGCTCTATCTGTTTGACATTGTCTGTAAATATGAAGTTGGTGTACTCTCTGGACGTATTTTCTTTTAAATTTTCAATGAGAAGATTGAAATTTTTATTGAACGCAGGTTGAGGTGATGCATCGAATGTGATCACGTCTCCACTGCCAAAGTGCGCTGATGCGGCCAGTGATATGACGCTGTACTCACTCAGCTCTTCCACGATTTTGGTCGGATAGATAAATGCCCGTTCGTTGAATATCTCTTTGAGTTCTTCTTCTGAACTTACGATAAGACTCTCCGCATACTTTTCAACTTTTTCAAAACTTAGCTGGAGTTTATCCACCAGCATTTCAGGTTCTTTGACCCAAATACATGTGTCATTTGCAAACACTTTAAATATGCTGATTTTTTGACTCTGAGTAAATTTATTGTTGATGTTAGGAATGATCGACACGCGACTGATCTCCTGCACTGATAGCTGTGTAGTAGGGTGAAAAGTACGGATACTTTCTACATCTACATCAAACATCTCAATCCTGTATGGCCACTCATTGCCATAACTAAAGATATCAATAATACCGCCCCTGATAGAAAACTGCCCTGGTTGATATACAAACTCTACTCTGTCAAACCCATACATCACCAACAATTCGATCATGGTATTGATGTCCAGACTTGCATTTTTGATGATCTCTATTTTATCTTTTTCGAGTAGGGTAGGGT
>JBATLS010000448.1:0-1764 GCA_049289435.1 Saprospiraceae bacterium
CTATCTATACAACCATTGCCATCTCGTACATATACTTTAAAAGCTCTGGATAATATGTTGATGTCAGTGCCCACGCCTAAACCAGTAAATGTGTTGGATGTTTGATAAGGCCCGGCGATGTTGTCAATACTATAACCAAATGGACCAATGGCACCAGGACTCACTGTTATGGTTCGAGCCATATCCATATGGCCAAAACAAGATACCGTGGTATCTTGCGGACCACATTCAATGCCAATAGATGGATGGGAATAGATAACTAAAGTGTCCAGTATCGAACACATCAGACCACTGGTATTTAAAACAGGTGTCGTCACCCTAACTAAAAAAGAGTCAGCCGGCAGCTGAGTTTGTACCCGGCCTGTACGCATCACTCCTGTGGATTTGCCCAGCCAACTGAAAGCATACCCAGTATAATCGGTTACTCCCTCAATTAGAATATCTGCTTCTCCGCTATTTACACCAAAGCACGTCGCATCAGAAAGCACCTCTGAAGTTACATTCGGAAAAATTATGACTTCCACTTGTGCAGTGTCCTGCGCCATACAACCATTGGACTGAGTTACTTTTACGATATATTGCCCTGAAGTAGTTGCATCGTCCAAACTAAGCTGAGCACTATTAGCATTTGGAATGGGTGTAGTGATACCATTTGACCTTAAATACCATTGGTAAAGTACAGTAGGACTATTGTCTGGGGATGGGATGGCTGTTGTATTAAGAATGATCGCCTCACTTTCACACACTTGGCTATCATATTGATTGATGTCGATGGATGGGAATGGCAGCATTCTCAATGAATCTGAAATAACTGCTGCACACCTTAGACCTTGTCCAGTACCTGTCGCTTGAGGAATACTATATGTGAAAGTATAAGTGAAATTAGGCGTTAATAATTTAGTGTCTATAAAATAAATAATCTGATCACTATTTACAAAAGTAACCGTACTAGAGGTAAGCCCCTGACCTGTCAGTATTCCATCAGCTGGGGAGCACAATACTTGAACCAATCCATCATTGCCGCATTCAGCACTCACCAATACATCCACACTGCCCGAAGGAGAAACTACATTCAATTGCGATTGCAGTGTGTCTGTGCCCACAATGTAGTACAATATATACCTCAAAGGGGACACTGGGATGGGTGGTTTGAACATAGGGTCCCAAGTCCAAGTTGAGTTGCCAGGATTGAATGCCAGCACTTGCGACGTGTAATCTACAAGCGTAGATCTTTCAAATGCCTTGAATGTACCGCCAGCAGGTAGAGGGTCACCGTCTAAGGTGGTAGCTTCAATCAATATTGGATCAAAGTAATCACAAGCGGTCGAGCTATTGTTTCTTAAAAAGAAGAAACCTGTGGTCAAAAACAAGGTTGAACTTTTTTCAACTCCATTCACAGTTTCAAATTCTGTTGTTAGCAGTTGATTATCTTCACTTACATATTCTGCTGGGTTTTCAATGACCTGCCCTTCTTTCAAAAATTTTACATTGAAAACACTCCCTAACAAATGATCACCATCTATATCTCCATATAGAGGATCTAGGGCTTTTAGCAGATTGAATTTAAATTTTCCATCACCCATTTCTTCATCAGCTAAAATTTTGCCGTCTTTAGGCTCGAAACTCACGGTATTTCCTTCATTAAAGCTGAGCTTTTGTTGGATCCAACACCCATTTTGATCCATCACCATCACCTCGTGCTTTTCATCCTTGCTACAAACAATAGATGATTTGTCGTCCATATCGCCCATGCCATCCTGATCC
>JBATLS010000449.1:0-16734 GCA_049289435.1 Saprospiraceae bacterium
CCCTTGACCTCACAAAAAGAGAAAACCTAAGTTTAGTGTATGATAAACTAGAAGAGGGGGTCTTACTTTACAAAAAATTTTATATCAAACAACAAGAGCTGGAGGGCAACTTATTTGCCTATTACAAATCTCTCAATGTAAGTCCCGCAGACATACAGTTTCCACACGAAATGTCCCTGATGGATGATGTGTACAAGTCTAATAGGAAGGCACTGAATGCATTATATAAAAAAGATGATGATAACTTTTTAGATTTGATACAGGCCGAAAAATCAGCTTTAAACCTGTTTTCTGCTGCCAAACTTGCTGAACGTCAAAGTGACAAACTCTCCAACAGCAAAGTACAAATGTACTGGAGCAACATCATCAGGCAAGGCAACGAGTCAGTCAAGGCTCAGATATTATTTGCCGAAGCCGAAAATGTACCAGAAGAATATAAACTTTATGACAAGTACTATTACTTTTACAATATATCGGTCATCAACAAATTTAATCGATACGGAAATGGGGTCGTTTTCGAAATGAATAGAATCATCGAACATCTCCATATTCCTGTCACCAGATATTTTGAAATGCCCCACTATTTTAAAGTCATTTATCCCAAAAAAATGGAGAAGACAGTGTTTCTGGCTGCCTCTGATCCTGTAGTATCTTCGCTCCCTAAAAGTGTAAAAGGTAGAAATGTAGTAGTGGCTACCAGGACCATAAAAGTGGATAGCTTCTTGGTAGCATTTGACATGTATGACCACAAGATCATAGACAAAGATGTAGTATCGCTAAGTTACAATGGAGACTGGATAGTGGAAAAATTCGAAATATCTGCAAAGCCTTATCATTTTACCCTCAAGCTCAATGACGAAGGTAAAAATTTCCTGCTACTCCATGCAGATGATATGGGCAGACAACCTCCCGCAACGATCGCACTCGCATACAGGTATAAAGGAAAGAAAGAGCTGATCATACTCAACTCCGATACTGTCAAAAGTGAAGTGATCGAAATAGTAGTGCAAAAGTAAGTATTGAAGCAGTTTACTTGCTAAATTACATTGGTTCTGACCATCAGTATTACCCCAAATATGATCAGCATGATGCCAGCGATTCTGCTAAAAAGTACGATATGATGATGCCTCATACGATGTCGGATCATCTTTGCCAGGACCACTTTTAATGAGTCCGTGATCATGATGGTAAGCATGATAGTACTGAACAGTATTACGACCTGAGTTACTGTAGCCTTTTTAACCATGACATAAGTGGACATCACACTGATCCAGAAAGCAAATGTAAAAGGGTTGATAAAATTGACAGCAAATCCTTTTGACATAAATCCTAGGTATGATTTGGCTGTAAATGCCCGGGTATCTACATCTGATGTATGCTTATTGAATATGGCACCGAGTCCAAATATCATCAATACCATGCCACCAACCATGCCTGTCCAAAACTGAAATCCAGGATCATGACTCCAAAAGTCAATCTGTGTGATAAAAAAATAAGAAGCCAATATGACAAGTATATCGCTGATCCATATGCCACTGCCGACAGAAATGCCCGCTTTGATACCATATTGGATACCTGTCTGTGTCAAAGCTACAAAAATGGGCCCTAAGAGGATGGTCAATGTCAACCCCAATAGAAGGCCTTCGATCACAAACTGGACCATTGAAACTTATATTGTTGAAAAAAAATTATTCGTGGATGCCTGCCGATTTTTTTTCTCTCCGAACCAACGCATTGGCCCTGTCAGCGTGGTATTCAGTACGATGATTGACCATAGCTACTGCTGTAAACAATGCCTTGAGCATAGAAGATTCGTCAGCAATGTTGTTGCCTGCTATATCGTATGCAGTGCCATGGTCTGGCGACGTCCTTACGAAAGATAAGCCCGCTGTCACATTTGTCCCCGCACCAAAAGATAGTGCTTTGAAGGGTACCAGTCCCTGATCATGATACATGGCCAATACCGCATCACATTTCCTCCAAAGACCACTACCAAAAAACCCATCCGCCGGATATGGGCCCATCGCCATGATGCCCTGTTTCTTCACTTCGATGATGGCAGGTCTGATCACCAATTCCTCTTCATCACCTATCAGCCCGTCATCAGAAGCGTGTGGATTGAGTCCCAATACGCTGATGATAGGTTTTACATATCCAAAATCCTCTATGAGCGATTTATTTAATATTCTAATCTTATCTATGATGAGGTCCTTAGTGATTGTTTCAGCTACCTTGGATATGGGCACATGATTGGTAACTAATGCCACTTTGACTGCTTCGCTGACCATCAGCATCAAGCTTTGTGGAGCACTGTCATGATGTGTAAAATATTCTGTGTGGCCAGGGAAAGGAAATTTGGCCTGCTGCATGGCAAACTTATTGATAGGGGCAGTGACTAACCCATCGATGATACCTTCCTTCATGTCCGTCATAGCACGATCAAGAGCAATATAAGCAAATTTGCCTCCTTCTTCCGTGGGTTTGCCTAGCGTAATATTGATGTTTTCTTCCCAGCAACTGACCAGATTTATTTTGCCATCTATAGCTTGTGCGCCACTTTGTATAGAGTGGAAACTGAGATGATTATCCTTGACAATATTTTTGTGGTATGAAAGCACTTTGTAAGACCCATATATCACAGGCGTAAATGACTGAAGCAAGCGCGTATCCGAGAGTGCTTTTATAATGACCTCTGGCGAGATGCCATTGATGTCTCCTATGGTGATACCTATTTTCATTATGATGTTTATATTTTAAAAGTGTGAGACAATCATATATAATAAACCAACTTTTTGAATAATGAATAACAGGTATTGTCCAATTTGTTGATTTCTCCTCTCTGTGTCTCAGGATTTGAATAATTTAATATCTTAAAAAAACTTAAAGTTGCAAATATACAGAAAAGGATGCAACGATGTTAATCATTCCAATCAAGGCTCATAAAACAGGTTGACTTTGCCAAAGATTTTTGAATATGACGGTAATATTTAATTTCTAATATACACATAAATGTAATATTTTATATAGTTTTACAGCTATTATCCAAAATTGGATAGGCAGTCATCATCTAAACTTTGATCACTGCCAAAGTAATAATTGTAAAAATAGTTTTTATAATATTTCTTCACTCACAAACTTTCACACCATGAATTCAAAAATGATTATTGGAGCACTTGTAGGAGGACTACTCATCTTTATCTGGCAATTTTTATCTTGGTCTATGCTAAATCTACACGGATCCAATCAGCAATACACGCCCAATCAGGACGCCATATTGGAGTGTCTGAGTACCAACCTTCCAGAAGGTGGAAGTTATTTCATGCCCAATGTGCCTCCAGGGACACCTACCGAAGATCACCAAAAGATCATGGAATCATCCATCGGTAAGCCATGGGCAATAGTATCTTACCACAAATCATTCAACATGAGTATGGGTATGAATATGACACGTGGATTCCTGGCAGATGTGGTGGCCGTGTTTCTGCTATGCTGGCTATTGGGTCAGATGACCAGTGTAAGTATGCAAAAGTCCATTATGCTCAGTATAGCGGTAGGTATGATCGGATACTTGACTACCAGTTATTCAAATGCTGTATGGTTTGAGGTCAACTCTATGCCTGAACTCATAGATGCACTGGTATCATGGGGCCTATGTGGTGCTTGGTTAGGGTTTTGGTTGAAAAGGTAAATCATCTGTAAGTCAATTCATTTTTTACATCATTGAAACCGGACTTTCGACCTCTAAATTATAAATTTGGTTTACTTTTGTGCTCATTTTTAGGTTAAAATCAAAACCATGAATACACGATGGAATACCAAATGATCAAGACAGAACAGAAGGCATTGGATATCAATCTCAATGACCCGATCTACGGTACTTTTGCTGAAATAGGGGCCGGACAAGAAGTAGCAAGAAATTTTTTTCAGGCAGGGGCTGCAGCAGGCACCATAGCCAAGACTATGTCTGCATACGACAAAACCTACTCTGACGCCATCTATGGCATAGAGCCTTCAGGCAGATACGTGTCTGAATCCAGACTGTACAAAATGCTGGATCACGAGTGGGAACTCATGGAAGAAAGACTGAATCAATCCAGACCTGATGCTACTTTTTTTGTATTTGCTGATACGGTACAAGCCATCAATTATACGAGGACAGTCAAAGGAAACGGATGGATGGGTCTTAGATTTCGCCTCAGACCCGATGGTCCGGTCAATGATATGGTCCTTCATGTCAAGATGCTCGATACCAATAACAGACTCCAGCAAGAAGCAATAGGTGTATTGGGTACCAATATGATATACGCCAGTTTTTATTATCATGACGAGCCTGAAAAAATGGTGCTTTCTTTGGTGGACAATATAAAAGATAGGGTATCGATTGATTTACTGAGGATCAATGGTGGCGATTTTGATTATTTGGATCAGCGATTGCTGACGCTCTACCTTGTAAAACACAACCTCACATCGGTCGCCATGTTTGACACTAACAGAAGGAGCATCCATGCCTCAGAGTTTCTATACAAAGAGTCTTTGATGGTCATCAGAGGCAATTTCCGACCACCTACTATTGTGACACAGGATGTCATCTCATCGAGTTATGGTCAATTTCGAGAGGAGACCAAAGCCAGTGATGATCAAGTAAATCTCATGATGGAAATGACACTGGACTACCTCAAAGGCGATGGAGAAGAAGTCATCGAAAAAGATTTTTTGGAGCGAAGTGATATGCTTTCTGCCTTGGGTTACAAAGTAATGCTTTCAGATTGTGATAATCATGAGATGCTGATCAATTATCTCAATGATTATAAAATTGCAAACCTCGGGCTGGTCATAGGGGCGCGCGAACTGCAAAAGATCATCACTGAAAAATTTGAAAATAATCAGGATGGTCGCCTTCTTGTAGCATTCGGCCAGTTGTTTAGTCAAAACATTAGGGTCTATGTCTATCCGGTACAAATGCCCGGTACCACAGAGATCATCACCGCCGAAAACATGGTTGTCCCAGAAGGGATCAAGTTTTTGTATCAGTACCTACTGGACAGTAAGCAAATAGTCGCAGTCAGGGATTTCAACAAAGACATCCTGCACATCTTCCCCATGGACGTATTGCAGCAAATCAAAGAGAATATGGCTGGCTGGGAAGAAAAAGTGCCTGATGCTTTAGCCCGATTGATCAAGGAAAACAAACTATTTGGATACAGGGATTAATTAAAAAAATTAATACAGATTATTTTTTTTAGAATCAAAAGGACAATTTGTTTTTTTACTCAGTTATAAATAGGATATTTGTCTATATTTATAGTCAATAGAAATTATATTGCGAAAAATATAAGTTTTAATACGTTCAAAATCAAACGTTTAAACTCTTCTTTTTTTTCAAAAAAACCTATATTAAGTACAAAGGTTAAAAATATTTCATCACTCCAAAAAAATAATACAATATGGAAAGCAGACAAATGATCGAACGTGCCCTTGCATCAGGATACGAGTTTAAACCTAGTTCCTACATCTCCTCAGGCATAGACATTTTCAAGAAAAATCCAGGGGGGTATTTGGGATTTGTAGTTTTATTTGGAATTATTTATATGATCATTAATTTTATTCCATTCTTAGGCATGTTCATATGGATCATCATAGGACCTGCTTTAGGGATGGGGTTTGCTATCGCTGCCCACCGACAAGAGAAAATGAATGATTTGGAATTTGGCAATTTCTTCAAAGGATTTGACCACATTGCACAATTAATAGTTGCAAATATTATTTTGATGATTATATTCCTGATTATAGCCTTGCCTCTGATATTTATGTTGGGTTTTAGCTTTTTTAGTGCTATGGGATCTGGAGATGTGGAAGCCATCAATGATTTTTCATCACAGATGGCTGGCATGGGTATATGGATTTTAGTGGTAGCACTATTATTTATGTATATCGCAATTTCTCTTAGGTGGACCAATAATCTGATTGTTTTTCATAAGTACGATGCAGTCTCAGCCATCAAGACAAGCTGGCAGTTGGTACATAAAAATTGGTTTTCGCATTTAGTTTTTATGCTTTTATGTTTGCTATTAGCACTCGGAGGTTTGATACTCCTTGTGATTGGGCTTTTGTTTGCATATCCTATCATATTGGTATCAGATTATGCAGGATATGCCGACGTGACAGGCTTGCTTAAGAGTGATAGTGTCATCGACGAAATAGGCGTGGATCAGGATATGGTTTAGTCCATCCAAAGGTATAAATTAGGAATCATACCTTTCGAATACAAATGATTCTACCCCATCGTTTTTAAAAGATTTATTCACTTATCATCATTGGTTTAGGGTCAAATTTGTAGAAAAACGGTTATATATTCACAATAAAATGTAAAGAGGTGTTGGTAATGATGTTACTGATGCCTTTTTTTATTTATTTTGATCAAATATTTGGTCATAAATAGAAAAAATAAGGGATGTTTAATCATTTTAGACATTTTTGGAATGATTTTTTCTATATAATGTTGTTATAAACTTTAAATCATTGATGTACTTCAAGACGATCATACAGGGAAGGTTGGAATTCGGGACGCAAAAGAGTTATGATAAGGTAACAAAAATGTTTCTTCAACGCTTAGAGTCCTATTACAAAACCGATGTATTTTTCAAATACGAAGAAATATTTAATGATGAAGACCTGTCTCTCGAGATACCAAGATATGTGGGTCAGGTCACTGACAAGGCTTTTAGGACGACCACAGGATTGCTGGAGTATTGCTCTCAGTTTGCTATAGCGGGCTCTATCAGAGGTTGGCTGATCAATGAAGGTAAGATATTGCATTTTGTCACTCTGGAACCCGACAGTGACAAAGGAGCGGTACAGTCATTTGTCCGCGGTCGAAAATTGGTCAAAGTGCGAGGTAAAGAATCAGAAGCCATTGCAGCTCTTAGTCAAGCCATAGAAAAATATGACCGACACGCTCAAGCCTATGAGCGAAGGGCTAAAGTCAACTTCATGTTGAAAAATCATCACGACGCCCTCAGGGATTATAATAAGTGCATTGGGATAGATCCGACCATACCCACGGCGTATTATGGTAAAGCCAAGATCCACATGATCAGAGAAGAATGGGCAGAAGCCATTCAAAATCTGGATGAATCTATCAAAAAATCTATCGCTTTACAAACCTTATACTGGAAATCCAGAAAACTGAAAGCCGAGTGTCATATACAACTCAAAGAATGGCAAAAAGCCGCTTTTGATCTCAAATTGTTTACCACAAGATCATTTTCCAATGACAATCCGAATAAATTTTGGGTAAGATGGGCTTTCTTTCGTTATGGTCAAGTCTTGATGGAACTCGAAGAATTTCAGGACGCGCTCAAAGCTTTTGACAAAGCAATCAACTTACCAAATGGTGCCGACGGACTCAACGAATCTGAAATGCTCACCTACAGAGGCCTCGCCAAGCAAAAGGCAGGTAAGAGTGGATATGCCAAAGATATAAAAGATGCTGCAAAAAAGGGAGGCAAAAAAGCAAAAACCTTACTCAAAAATTTAAAGTAAAAAGAAGTTTTACTCTTTATTTTGTTTCTTTCTACACGGAAGTATGTCGAACCTAACATATGAAGCATATTCATCAACTCTTATATCGTCATCTGCGATTTCAACTCGGGTACTTGCTGTCCGTCTATATGCTCCACAAAAAACCTATACTATTTACAGTCGAAAGAAATTAAATTGCGAAAAATATTAATTTACTTTAAGTATATGGGTAAACAATGTCCAAAATCTAGTGCACTGTCAAAATATTTAATATTTAGTTAATTTTCACAAATTTTGTATTTATATTTTGATTCATTGTATCTTTGACGCAATTTTATATGAAAATATTAGTATTTATATTATCATTAGTCATTTTGTCACAGTCCTTGTCTGCACACAGGACTTTTGATATTGGCATCGTAAGCTGTCACACCGATGCAGCTTGTGCCAAAGATATGTCCACACTCGATCAACCTACCAAACATCAATGTTGCTCTAAAGACGCAAACTCTTCATCTGACGAAGATGCCCAGGACGATTGCTGCGGAGATGATTGTAAGTGTTTTTGCTGCTTGAAAGTACTTTTGACGCTTTTTGCTGGTATTAAAGGGCAAAATGTCAGTGTACATGGGCATGCCACACAAAACATGATGCCGATCATGGCCCATTCTTTTGATTTTCACCCTTCTATTTCTTACCCTCCGCAAGCTTAGTTTTCTTATCCCCCAGGCAGTAGTCTGTCCCATGGTGTACTAGATCAGTGTATTTGGTACAAAAATATTAATAAGAATTCTAAAATATTCAATCATGAAAAATATTCAGAGATCATTGATGATGATCCTAATGATGTCTTCGAGCTATATCTCGATGATGTCTCAACAAAAAATAAATCTGACGGTCCATGGCGTATGCGGTATGTGCACTGACAGAATAGAAACTACCGCTAAAAAATTAGAGGGTATAAATACCGCAATATATGATCTTGACAAACAATTATTGACAGTGGATGCCGCTCCCGATTTTGATCAACAAGGTTTGATTGCTGCGATATTGGCAGTGGGTCACGATACCGAAGGGCTTAAAGCAGCGGACGATATATATAATAGCCTCCCAGATTGCTGTCATTATAGAAAAGAAATGTCTATAGAAGAAGTAAATCAAGTCACTCCCCCAGAAAATCAATTGCCCATATCGGTCAAAGGCGAGTGTGGTATGTGCGAAACGAGAATAGAAGAAGCGGCCTTGTCTGTGATTGGCGTACATTTTGCTGATTTTGATTTAAGCACTCATGTGTTGACGGTGGATGTTGACCCCAATTTTTTTGTTCGAAAAGAGTTGGTGACGGCCATACTAAACGCCGGACACGATGCAGATGGACAAACAGCCCCTCAAGATATCTATGATGCATTGCCCAAGTGCTGTAAGTATCATTCTGAAGACAAACCCAAGCACCCTGCAGAATCTGCTCAAAAGAGTACTACGCTCCTTGGTACGGTCTTCGAAAAGTCAAGTGACGGAAATTTGTTGCCCCTCATAGGTGCCACTATCAAATGGCTGGATACCGACTTGGGTACCATCACCGATATGAATGGAAGCTTTAAGCTCCCGATGGCCAAAAAGTCAAAGTATTTAGTGGTCTCATACGTAGGTTACAATCCTGATACATTGCTCGTAGATAAAGCAGGATCTGTCAATATCATCATATCTGAAACATCCAATATACTAGATGCCATTGAGATTACACATAAGAAAAAAACCACAGAAATCTCCTATCTGGAGACTGTAAAGGTGCTCAATATCAGCAGCAAAGAATTGCTCAAGGCAGCTTGCTGCAACCTTGCCGAAAGCTTTGATACGACTCCTGCTGTGGATGCTTCGATGACAGATGCGGTCACAGGTACGCGCAAGATAGAGATGTTGGGACTTGCAGGGCCATATGTCCAAATCACCAGAGAGAATATCCCCGATGTGAGAGGACTGGCGGCATTGCAGGGCTTGTCATTTACGGCTGGACCCTGGGTAGAAGGGATGCAACTCAATATGGGCGCCGGCTCTGTAGTCAATGGCTTCGAAAGCATCACTGGTCAGATAAATGTGGAGCTTAAAAAACCTTGCAACGAAGAGAAGCTCCATTTGAATGCTTATGCCAATCAAGCGGCGAGACTTGAGATGAATACTTTTGTCAAAAATGAAATTGACGAAAACTGGAGCACCGTCAATATGCTGCATCTATCTACCCGAAATCAAAGACGAGATCACAATCATGATGGATTTCTGGATGTGCCACTTGGCAAACAAATAGGGTTTATCAATCGCTGGAAATGGACCAATAATGCTGGCCAAGAAGGACAATTGGGTATGAAGCTCACCTTTAGCGAAAATATCAGTGGCCAGACGGAGTTTGAGCCCGGCAGATCGTTGCGCAATCAGGTCTGGGGCGCAGATATGACTACCAATAGAGCTGAGGTATGGGCTAAAAGAGGATTTGTAAATCTTGATACTCCATATAAAACACTTGGTTTTCAGTTTTCGGGGGTCTATCATGATCAGAAAGCACAGTTTGGTCTTAGGAGGTACGATGCTACTCAGAAGTCGTTGTATTTCAATATGATTTATCAGAGCATCATAGACAATACTGATCACCAGTTTAGGACAGGCACGAGTGTTCAGTATGACAATTTTGTTGAGATAGTAGGTTCTAAATTGTATAATAGAAATGAATGGGTGCCTGGTGTCTTTGGTGAATATACCTACAAAGGGTCAGAAAAATTCTCCCTTCTTTTTGGTGGCCGTGCGGATTACCACAATAATTTTGGTTTGTTCTTCACACCAAGGTTGAATATAAGATTTGCCCCCAACCAACAAACAGTCTTCCGGATAGCAGCTGGTCGTGGCCAAAAGACTGCGAGTATATTTGCAGAGAATATCGGAGTATTTGCCAGCAGTAGAGAGATCATCGTCGAGGGTAGCGGCGACACCCCATACGGCTTGCAGGCTGAAGTGGCCTGGAATGTTGGTATCAGTGCCACCAGAGAAATATCCATTGGCAATAAAATCCTGGCACTCTCTTTGGACTTCAATCGTATAGATTTCGAAAATCAAATAGTGGTCGATTTGGATCGAAGTGCCAGGACAGTGGTATTTTATAATCTTCGGGGACAATCTTACTCCAACAGTGCGCAGGTACAAGCAGAATTGAATGCTACCAGCTGGATGGACCTGAGACTTGCCTATAGATATAATGATGTAAAGACTACATATGGGGAGAGTTTGCTTCGCAAGCCATTGGTATCACCGCAAAGAGCATTTGCCAATTTCGCCATACATGCCGGAAGGGGTTGGAATATAGATTATACGGTCAATTGGCTGAGTGCTGTACGTATTCCATCTACGATGGCCAATGACGAAGAGCATCAAGTGGCTGATCAATCACCGTCATTCTTTTTGAGCAATGCACAGATCAGTAAGAAATGGAGCAATGAAGTGGAGATATATGTAGGTGGCGAAAATATATTTAACTATCGAATGGACGAGCCCATCATATCAGCTCATGCCCCATATAGTCAGTATTTTGATAGTTCTTTGGCTTGGGGACCTATCATGGGCGTCAATGTATATGCAGGTGTAAGGTATAGTTTGAAATAATTGTTCTCAAAAATCATGGTACTACCTTGTTACTTTTCATTACATTTGCAGTCAAATCATTATAAATCCTAATTAACCATTGCCAAGCTCGTTTTCAGATACTCATAATTTTGAAGCTATTTTTAAAGAATATTTCAATCCGCTTGTAAACTTTGTGAACAAGTATCTGAATAACTATGGTGACAGCAAAGAAGTAGTGCAGATGACTTTTGTAAAACTCTGGAATCATCGAGAGTCCCTTGATATAAAATTATCCTTGAGGTCGTATCTTTTTCAGATGACCAAAAACATGATGATAGATTATATTCGCAAAAACAAAAATCATCAAAATAACTTATCATTAGAATCTATAGATACATCTCAAATTCAATATTCATCAGAAGATCAATTAGAACCTTACATAGTCAGACAAGCTGTGGAAAAAGTGCTAAAAACATTAAAACCAAAAGCAAGAGAAATATTCATTATGAATAAATTTGAAGGGTTGACTTATTTAGAGATTTCTGAATATTTAAATATTTCAAAGCGTAGCGTAGAGGATAATATTAGTAAAATTATTAAAATTCTAAAGGATGAACTTAAAGATCATCCTGAACTTTTCTAACCAAAAAGTGTGGTTAACCCAATTAAAATCGTCATAAAACAAATAATATTTTTTAAGACTAAAGAACAGGCAAAATTTTGAACAAATTCGATTCCATATTAAAAACGAGTCTTGAAATCCCGGATTTCATAAATTCCGATGTGGATGACCAATGGATCTTATTCAAATCTTCGGTAGAGACCAGTGATGATTTTCCAAATGACGTATATAAAAGAGAAGCCAATCTGCAAATAAGATATATGTTATCTTTTGCTGCGGCTATGATACTCGTATTTTCTTCTCTATTTCTTTTTAAAAGACCTAATGTATCATCAGCTTCCTTAGTTACACAAAATATGGCTGATACTGTACACCTAATGGATGGGAGTATGGTGTATGTTGGTCCTAATAGCACTTTAGAGTATTATACAACCCTTGTGCACAGCAACGTAAGAACGGTATTACTAGATGGAAATGCGTCATTTGACGTAAGTCAAAGCATCCTACCATTCAAAATATTTGGCGATGATATTAATATCGAAGTATTGGGTACAAAATTTAGTATATTTCATGCAGATGATCACATAGAAGTAAAAAATATAAGCGGGTCAGTCAAAGTCACTAATAATCTAAATCCCAGTATGTACAAAATATTGGAAGAAGGGGATATATTGCACTATAAAAATGGGCAATTTAGCAACCCTCTCGACACGGTAGTCATTGTCACTCCTGAAAAGCCAAAGACTGTAGTACCGAAAAATATTTCATCTCCCAGTCCTACACCCGAGATTGTACAGAAAACAGAAGCACCGAAATTGTCTCAAAGAAAGTTTAAACTGGAATCTGTCATTCATGGTCATCTACTAAAGTTGTACAAAAAGAAGATTAAACTCCAAAAGAAAACTAAACTAAATATGGAGTCAGCAGTGATGCTTGACATTGACCAACCATATGAAGATATACTTAAAGATTTGAAAAAATTGGGGTTTATAGATTATATTCAGGGAGATTGTCCAGATTGTTTCATCATCACTGCTCCACAAGACAAAAAGTAATCTGATACAAATAGTGGGTGTATCCCAAAATTTCTTTTTTAAACATACTCTTATATTACCCCATCCCTGCCCGCTTCTCAGCAGGCGGGCCTGCCCGCTTCGCAGCAAGCGGGCCTTAAAATAGCCTAATAGAAATTCACTTTCTGCTAATATAAAAAAGGTATGCATCCCCAATATTAGGCCTTATGGTATTAATTTCTCAATGACTTAAGGATAAAAATTCTACCTTTGTCGCAGACAATGAATCCCTATGGTAAATCACGACCTATACAATCAATTTCTAACTGCCAAACAAACGGGTGGAAAAAAATTTGTTGTGCTCATCGATCCCGATAAAGTGCGGATGGGGAAAATGAAACACCTCATAGATTTGTGTGTAGAGAGTGCTGTAGATTGCTTTTTTATAGGCGGGAGTCTGATAGTCAATGATATGTTGGATTATGTACTGATGTCACTGAAAGAAAAATGCTCCATACCAATGATTTTATTCCCCGGCAATTCTTTTCAGCTCAGTTATAAAGCCGACGGCATCCTGTTTTTATCCTTGATCTCGGGCCGAAATGCCGAGCTGCTGATTGGCAACCATGTCATCGCTGCACCATTTCTAAAAATGAGCCCCTTAGAAATCATTCCTACAGGATATATGCTCGTAGAAGGGGGTACAATGACCTCCGTACAGTATATGAGCAATACTTATCCCATACCAGCCAATAAAGATGATATAGCACTTTGTACTGCTGTCGCTGGTGAAATGCTCGGCCTCAAACAAATATATATGGATGCTGGAAGTGGTGCCAAATATCCCATATCAGCATCCATGATCAACACCGTCAGTGGTGGCATCAATATACCATTGATCATAGGTGGCGGGATATCTACTCCCGAGAAAGCTGCGGCCAATGCCAAAGCAGGTGCTGATGTGATCGTAGTAGGAAACGCCATCGAAAAAGATCCTATGCTCATCAAAGAGATGGTCATCGCAGTCCGAGAGCAAGCTGCACAAAAACCATCCCTTCATACTCACCAATGATCATGAAAGAATATACTCCATGAGACAGGGAATTGTCACCAAATCAACAGGCAGTTGGTACAATGTGAAGATGAGTGATGGAGAAATCGTCTTAAGCAGGGTAGCGGGAAAACTGAAACTTGATGACCAAAAACTGACCAACCCCATAGCAGTGGGAGATATAGTCAATCTGGAGATGGAGGATTCTGACGAGGTCAGAGGCATCATAAAATCCGTCCAGCCTCGCATAAATTACATCGTCAGACAATCTCCACGGAAAAAACATCAACTCCATTTCTTAGCATCCAATGTAGATCAGGTAATGGTCATTGTCACGATGAGAGAACCCAATCTTAAGGTGGGATTTATAGACCGATTTTTGATTATGACAGAGCCGTATTCCATACCAGTAATTATAGTCTTCAATAAATCAGATGTCTATACCCAAGACGACCTCCTTTATTATGAAGCACTCAAAGATATTTATACCAAAATCGGACACTTTGTAGTCAAAGCCTCCTCTGTGTCAAAAGACGGATTGATAGAAATACAATCTTACCTCAAAGATAAAACAACACTCATAGCTGGACAATCAGGAGTCGGAAAATCAACCTTGGTCAATGCCATCGAACCAACATTGGATTTAAAAACGGAAGAAATATCTGATTTTTCGGGCAAAGGACAGCATACCACCACTTTTGCAGAGATGTTTGAACTATCATTTGGAGGCAGCATCATCGATACACCTGGCATCAAGACATTGGCCTTTAGTCACCTCGAAGTGATGGATATAGCACACAATTTCAGAGAATTTTTTGCGATCTCTGACCAATGCAAATTTGCCAATTGCACCCACCGCAACGAACCAAAATGTGCCATAAAGTCGGCGGTAGAAGCTGGTGATATCAGCGAAATCAGATACCAAAACTACCTAAATCTGGTAGAAGAAGTCGAGGATCAAAACTATTGGGAGAGGCATAGTGATGTGTAGGTGGATATTATATTTATTTCTTAAAGCCCTGTATATCTGATATTTAAAAAAGTAAAAATAGTATAATTTATTATTTATATTTAGGTTTAACTTTAATATATTTGAGCCTTCAAACAAAGCGATCAATTTACATATGTCCAATCAAGCATTCAGAGTACAAGGCAACGCCCATCTATCAGGGGCGATTCAGCCACAAGGAGCCAAAAACGAAGCCCTTCAGATTATCAGCGCCGTATTGCTGACAGATAAAAAAGTCACTATCAGAAATATTCCTGATATTCTTGATATTCGTAAGCAGATAGAACTGTTGAGTGGGTTGGGGGTAAAAATCGAAAAATTAAATGCCAACGATTATACATTTCAGGCGGATGACATTGATACTGATCATCTCTCCTCACCGGAATATCAGGACAATGCAAAAAAAATACGGGGATCTGTCATGCTGTTGGGACCTATGCTCGCCCGATTTAAAAAAGCTTTTCTACCTAAGCCTGGTGGTGACAAAATAGGCAGAAGGAGATTGGATACTCACTTTTTGGGTTTTCAGAAACTGGGTGCAACTTTCAATTATAATGAAGAAGGTGACCAGTTCTCAATAGGTGCTGAAAAACTTCATGGTACTTTTATACTCATGGACGAAATATCTGTCACAGGTACTGCCAATGTACTGATGGCAGCCGTCATGGCCGAAGGCATCACTCAAATATACAATGCAGCCTGCGAACCTTATTTACAGCAATTGTGCAAAATGCTCAACAATATGGGCGCCAGGATATCCGGCGTAGGATCAAATCTCCTGACCATACATGGAGTGGATACCCTCGGGGGAACTGAGCATACTATTTTGCCGGATATGATCGAAATAGGTAGCTTTATCGGTTTGGCGGCTATGACACAATCCAGCTTAACGATTACCAACGTCTCTGTCCCCAATCTGGGTATCATCCCTAATACATTCGAAAAATTGGGCATCCAAATAGATATCCAAGGAGACAATTTATATGTGCCAGCACAGGATGTGTACGAAATACAAAGTTTTATAGATGGTTCGATCATGACGATATATGACGCTCCATGGCCGGGATTCACTCCAGACTTATTGAGTATTATCCTTGTAGTTGCGACCCAAGCCAAAGGCAGTGTCCTGATACACCAGAAGATGTTTGAGAGTCGGTTGTTTTTTGTGGACAAACTGATCGATATGGGTGCTCAGATCATCCTTTGTGATCCGCATAGAGCTACCGTCATCGGTCTGGAAAGAAAATCACAAATGCGCGGTATCAGGATGAGTTCACCTGATATTCGAGCTGGGGTATCTTTGCTGATAGCTGCCCTTTCAGCCAGAAGCGAATCCATCATCTCCAATATCAACCAGATAGACAGAGGGTATCAAAACATAGATGGAAGGCTCAACGCTTTGGGTGCGCAGATTGAGCGATTTGAAGAGTAGCAGATATTTATGTTTGGTTTTTTTGATGGGAAATTCAAAATAATTGACCTCCCCGATGGTCATCAAGTACTGAGACCTGAAAATATCCTATAGCAAGCAGGAGTCCAAGACAAACATGGGAGTATATGACAATTAAGGATATTGAGAAGAAATCTTGTACTAATTAATCCTTCAAGAGCGACTTAACAAAATCTATGGGTAGGCTTAGTTGCTCCGAGATAATTTCTGGTGAAACACCGTTTTTCAATAATAGTACTATAGCTTCCTCTTTTTGACGCCGTTCCTCCTCAAACAAAGCAGTTTGCTTTACGACTCGACTTTCGTATTCGTTGATCTCTTTGACAAAATCATCTTCTATATCCATGACATCACGTACTTCCTTTACTTCCACAGCTTTTTTCAATCGGCGGATGATGGGATGAAATTGTGATGGAAAATCTTGCTCCTTTATATTAAGTATGTGCATATCGTTTGTTCTGT
>JBATLS010000450.1:0-1530 GCA_049289435.1 Saprospiraceae bacterium
TTTACATATATATTATTTTATAATGTTTTTAACTAAAAGTTATCAGAGTATTGTGAAATATATGTAAGCATTAAATTCTATTTATTTGCTCTTTTGTCTAAATACTCTTGCAAATGCTTGATATTTAAGCTAAATTTGCAGTATAATTTTCATCCTAATGGCAAATAAAACAGAAATTGCAGATAGTTTGAAAGACCTTCGGAAGCGAAAAGGGATTTCACAAGGCGAGTTGGCAGAACTCATTGAAGTTCATTTTACACAAGAAAGCCGCCATGAAAGATGTGAATAAAGCCTAATGCGGAGGCAATGACTAGGCTGGTCATTAGATACAACTGTTGATTTCTTAATGAATGGTACGGTTGATGAAGTAATCTAACACGATGGACTAGAAAAAGAATTGATAAGCCGATTTAAAGAAGTGCAAAATTTGGAAACGGAAGATAAAAAAACAGTTCTCTCTCTTATGGATGCCTATATTGCTAAAACAAAAATTCAATCTCTTTTACTTGCTAAATAATTCGATCAATGAACAATACAATGCTAATCCAAGTTACCAACCAAAAAGCCCTAGGACTTTTGCATGAGTTAGAAGAGCTGCATTTGATCAAAGTGCTGAATGATAATTTCACTCCTACCAAAACAAAATTATCTGATAAGTATAAAGGCATTATCAGTAAAGAGCAAGGACAAAGCCTAAATGAACACATCAAGCAAATGCGTAGCGAATGGAACAATATTTAATTGATACCAATGTGGTATCTGATTATCTTTCCGCTTCGTTTCCTTCTGCTGGTATAGCTTTAATGGATTTCGCAATTGATGCTATACCCAATATTTCAATCATCACTCAAATAGAACTACTTTGCTGGAATACTGATAAAGCTACCATGCAAAGTGTAAAAGAATTTATTGAGGATAGTGTAATCTTGGATATTGGTTCTGATGTTGTTGCTCATTGTGTTGCACTACGCAATAGCAAAAAAATAAAAACTCCTGATGCCATCATTGCAGCTACCGCTTTAGCTTATGACTATACCCTTATAACAAACAACGAAAGAGACTTTTTAGGTATTCAAGGGTTGAAAATTGTTAATCCATATAAGGTATAAACAACAAAAGTTAGCAGCAAGGATCAACTCACTATTCCAATCTCGGTATATTTTAAACCTTATTTTTTCCTTATCAATCGATATTAATTCTACCCAATTTCCGCCATCACAACTGCCTTTCCATATAGCTTTTTCGCGAACATTTTTTGGCTTATCAGGGCTAAGACAATCAAACCATCAAGTACGTTGGTAGAAGCGTCCTCGCTTCGATCTGATATGATCAGGCATCACTGCCTGTACTAAATATCTTATCTGGTGCCAAATCAAGACTTCTGGTGATATCTATTTACAAAAGCCATATAACTTTTGATCGTTGTATGGCTTTTGTGATTACATGCATGCTCTCATCTATGGCGCAGCCATAACTACACTCAGACGTATGTGCAACCTACGCCTAACTGGGGTAAAAAATACTTTCTGC
>JBATLS010000451.1:0-2947 GCA_049289435.1 Saprospiraceae bacterium
GGGTATGCCATCTATGCCCCTGAAAACAGGGATAAAGTGCAAAATGCATTTATCGAAGAACTCAATAAAGTACGAACAGAAGGATTTACACAAGCAGAATTAGATGCCGCCAGAACAGGATGGTTGCAGGGACAGGTAGTCAATAGGGCACAAGACAGAGCGCTTTTGGGCAAATTGGGCAACAACTTACGACTAGACAGAGACATGCTTTGGGATAAAGCCATAGAAGAAAAGATCATGAAACTGACCGCCGCAGACATCAATAAAGTGATGGCCAAACATTTGGATACCACAAAAATGGTATTTGTAAAAGCGGGTGATTTTGAAAAAGCATTTAAAGAAGTGAAGCCTTAATTCGGGCAGACAATCTTGATATAAAATATACATTCAGGTGGGTCAGATGAAAATCGACCCACCTTTTTTTATGTGTTTTCGCATTAAATACTATTTGAAGGTTGCATTCACAACTAAATTTATAAAATGATGATGGGCTATAAATAATTTTATATGATATTTGCTAAAAATTTACTTCTATGATCATTTCCTGTATAGTGGCGACGGCACATGATGGCGTGATAGGCAAGGATAATGATATCCCCTGGTATCTTCCAGCAGATTTACAATATTTCAAAAAAAAGACTTTAGGACACACGGTCATCATGGGCCGCAATTGTTACGCTTCGATCGGAAGACCATTGCCCAAACGTACCAATATCATCATCACGCGCGATCCTTATTTTATATCAAGCAATTGTCTGATTGCCAGGTCCATCCCTGAAGCACTACATCTGGCACACGAGAGTGGCGAAAAAGAAGTATTTATCATAGGGGGTGGACAAATCTATGAGCAAACAGCTGATATATGGGACAAGCTATATCTCACAGAGGTTGACCTGAAAGTGGATGGAGATGTTTTTTTTCCAGCTATAGATCCTGACCATTGGGAGTTAATGTCTGAAGTCAATCATGAGCCTGATGAAAAAAATGAATACAAATATACATTCAAAGTTTTTGGTAGGAAATAGCTATTTTTGAATATCAAAAGAATCAGAAACTATGCAAAATAGATGTAGCATATGACAAACTCACCGATCAAAGAAGACTTTCTGTACTATTTGTGGCGCACTAAGAGGATAGGTTCGCAAAGCTGGACTACCACTGATGGTCGAGAAGTAGAGATAGTTGATTTTGGAACACTCAATGAAGATGCTGGTCCTGATTTTTTTAATGCAAAAGTACTCATAGACGGTACCGTATGGGCTGGAAATGTAGAAATGCATGTTTTCAGTTCTGACTGGAAGCAACACCAACATCATCATAATAGTGCTTATGACAACGTCATACTGCATGTGGTGTATGAAGACGATGCCCCTGTCCAAACCAAAGATGGGTTGCGCGCCATACCAGCGCTCGAGCTCAAAGGCAAAATTCCTAAAATTTATCTGACCAACTATCTGCAACTGGTCCAATCTAATGATGCCATCCCATGTCAAAATATGATAGCAAAAGTCGATCAGGCCAAAATCGGATTGTGGAAATATACCCTGGCTATAGAAAGGCTCCATGCCAAATCTCAAAATGTCGCTGAGATACTATCGGGTACCGGCACTGACTGGGAGGAGACCTTATATATTATGATATCAAAATATTTCGGCTCCAAGGTTAATACGATCCCTTTCGAACGCTTAGCGAAAAGTTTACCCTTATCCATACTTCAGAAAAACAAAGATAAGCCTGTTACAATAGAAGCTTTGATATTTGGTCAGGCTGGAATGCTTTTGGCAGATTATAAAGAACCTTATTTTGAGCAACTCAAGGAAGAATACAGCTTTCAGCAGAAAAAATACCAATTGAAACACATAGATCCAATATCGTGGAAGTTCAGCAAGTTGAGGCCGATGAATTTTCCGACGGTGAGATTGGCACAATTGGCGTCACTATTATCAACATCCATATCGTTGTTTAGCAAAATAAAGGAATGTGAAAAAACTTCAGAGATCAAAGCACTCTTTACATGTCAAACCAACTCATATTGGGATACGCACTACAGGTTTGGGACGACTTCTGCGATGTTGGCCAAAAACTTTGGAACGGACTATATAGATCTGATATTGATCAATGTGGTCTCACCAATACTATATCACTATGGAAAGACCACTGATGACGCTACCTATATAGACAGAGCGATAGCGATACTTGAATCTACCAAAGGAGAAAATAACGCCATCATCAAACTGTGGAAGTCGCTTGGCATTCCTACCAAAACGGCGTTTGATACACAGGCACTCATCCATCTCAAGAATAATTACTGTAAGGAGTATCAGTGTTTATCTTGTAAAATTGGTCATGATATCATGTCTAAATAAAATACTCTATGTTGATAAACCTTTGACTACTGGTACTACTTTATTTGTTGACCGCAGCTTTTGCTAATGCCAGTCTTGCATTTTTTAATAATTCAGTATTGTAAGCAGCACCCTCATATCTGTGTAGTACCCGACCACGATAGTCCAAAAACAAAAGTGTAGGTATCACTTTTACATCAAAAATCAATTTCAGATCTGGCCCTTCCGCTTTTTCGACATCGACCATGTAGTTGATGAAGTTTTCATTGAAAAAATCGGCTATGGTATTTTCGGTATAAACATCGCGTTGCATCATCTTGCACGGGAGACACCACTGGGCATTCAGGTCAAGGTAAATGGGTTTTCCGGAGGCTTTAGATTTTTCGAGTACGGGGGCAAGTTCGAGGGCAGCATCAAAAATAAATCTGAATTTTTTTTTATCAATGACCACATCCAAAGGATCTACTGCTACAGTCTCCATTGTATTAGTTTGATTCGATGGCACTATCTGAACATTTTTTTCAGTTTCGTTTATATCTTCTGTGTTTCCCACAGACTTTTTAGCTGCGCATGACAACAGGATCAGTAAAACAAAAGAAAAT
>JBATLS010000452.1:0-5747 GCA_049289435.1 Saprospiraceae bacterium
TCCTGGGTCATATGATTGGGTATGGTATAATACACGACACAAGTATCTTTTCCTATGAAACCTGAAATATGTATATTTTTGTTGGTGATATTCTTATTAAAATATTGATATTTCGATTCATCGGAAGCTGTTTTAGTATTTCTGATCTTCAGGCTGACACAATGACCACTTGTATCCAATTTGAAAATAGCATCAAGTCGATCCAATGGATAGTCTTTCTTGATTTCTATTAAGTAGCTCCACAATTCGGCATAAATAAAATCAATGAGGATAACTTTTTCGCATTCTACTCTTTTGCCTGGATTGGGGATATCTGCACAACTATTAAATATTGGATGTAAGGGTTGGGCAATAGATACCGATGTCATCAATCCTACCATGGAGATAATCAGTAAAAAATCTGTTAGTTTTGTTTTCATTGTGTAAATAATTTTAGAAGTATTTTTTATCGATGAAAGTCTTCTTATTACGCACAAATCCAAACTAATCTTATTTTTATCATCATCTCACAAAATTAGGCCATTTGATCTCTCTGTTGACATTGTCCCCGACTGCTCTGCCTACTTGGAGGCCTTTGCTATTGTCCATCGGATAATGGATGCCTCCATACAATCTACTCGCAGCACACTCTTCTGCCATCTCATTAAAATTTGAAAAACTACGGGCATAAAACCCATATCTGAGTTGGCTGTAATCCGTAAATGGATAATCAGCACTCCCATTGGTAAACATGCCTGTCAATATCCTCGAGCCCGCACCCATCTCACATGAGTGTCCGGACGTATATGCCGGAAAAGGGGGACTCCCCAACAATGTATGGAACGTAGGGTCAATAAATCTCTGGATATAGGTCACAGGCCTGAGCAATACATAATCATATTTGCCTTTCCAACAGACTATAAATGCGTCATTTTCTGCTATGGCTAATCTCGCATAGGCGACACTTGCTTTGGCCAAGGTCACCCGTTCTTCTTTCAAAATCTGAGACATAATATTGAATGTATGACCTGCTGGGGTGCAGGTTGCAAATGGGTCATCTGCCCAGTAATTTGCAATCTCTACTTGTTCGGGAGTATTGTTTCTGACTTGCAGGTAGGTAGTCATGGCTTCTTTGTGGAAAGCTGATCCCACAGTCTCCGAATATGGTACAGGAGGTGAAGGTAGTGTCCTGGTGACATTATTGATCAAAAAAGGTCGGTTGAGACCCCATTTGGGGCTAAGAGGGGTTTTGAGTGCACCCGTAGGTACCCAGCAATAGGGATCTGAAGGAATGGTATATGGCAATTGGAAGGGTTCAAGATAAGACTCGTGGCCTCCGTCCGTCTTCGAATAATTATATACTACATCCGAAACACTATATCCAAATGCCTTAGATCTGGCTGCGGTACTTTGATCCACCTCTTTTGACAACAAGTCATGATAGTACACCTCTATGCTATCGATGCTTTTTCTATTTTTAGCATTGAGCTTTTTATCAAACATATACTTGATCATTTTTGCCGTAGCAGCATTGGAGGCTATGGCCCAATCATAATTTAGATCCTGGATAGGCTCGGGAAGTCGAAATGTGCCGAAACCATTCAACTGATTTTGGAGACTGGTGCCATCAAGGATGCCATGTACTACCGCTTCGTACTGTGCGATACCAATATAACCGTATGCCCTGGCTGCCTGAGGAGGGAAAAAGCCATCAGTAGTAGCAATCGTTTGACAAATCTGATCATAATAGCTGTACAAAAATTCGGGATTAAAATCCTCTGTCGCAGACACTGATGTCTGATTACCATCCTTGGTACAAGCTTGAAAACTGATGATTGCTATCATTGCAAAAAAGAAAAGAATATAGTGTCGAATATTATATCCATGCCCTGCGCTTCTTGAACTATCCATTTACAACTTATTAAATGTATTACAAACCGCAAAGCTACTATATAAATTAGATTACTGGGAAAAAAAATATCATATCAAATTAATAGTATTCCCTATAACAATGATTCAAGTAATACGTATTTTTTATGCTCACTTCATACTTTTCGACCTAATTCTACCAAATTAAATTTGTTCTAAAATTAGTTTTAAAAAGATGTCCCGACAAAAATGTATTATCTTTGAAACTCCAACTAAAAATTTGATAATTCACCATACCTATGATAGACTTTTGTCATTTGCATTCTCACACTCAATATTCATTACTGGATGGTGCATCTGGTATCAATGCCCTGATGAAAAAAGCCAAATCTGATGGTCAGACAGCTGTGGCTATTACCGACCATGGCAATATGTTTGGTGTCTTCAAGTTTGTAAAAGAAGCCAATAAACAAGGGATCAAACCGATCATCGGCTGTGAATTTTATATGTCAGAAGACAGGCATATCAAAAGTTTTGAGAAGTCGCGAGGACAAAAGGATGTGAGATATCACCAACTAATGCTGGCCAAAAATACATTGGGGTATCAAAATCTCAGCAAACTTTGTTCGTTGGGCTACACAGAAGGCCTCTATGGCAAATATCCCCGTATAGATAAAGAATTGGTAGAAAAATACCACGAAGGCCTGATCGCTACGAGTTGCTGCATAGGTGCCGAAATACCACAAACCATACTAAAAGGCGATATCCCACTGGCAGAAGAAAGACTCAAATGGTGGCTTGATCTGTTTGGCGATGATTATTATATAGAGTTGCAGCGGCATCGAGGTATGGAAAAAATTGACGATACTGGGATGAGTCAGGAAGATGTCAATCAGATATTATTGGGTATGGCCAAAAAATACCATGTAAAGACTATCGTGACCAATGATGCTCACTACGTCGAAGAGAGTGATTTTGCCCCTCATGATGTTTTATTATGCGTCAACACAGGCTCGCTGCTCGAAGACAAAGAAAGGTTTAAATTTCCAAGTTCTGATTTTTACTTCAAGACGAAGGCCGAGATGAACGCTATATTTGGAGATGTCAAAGAAGCCATAGAAAATACTATGGAAATAGAATCCAAGGTGGATCACATTAAGCTTGCCAGAGACATCCTCCTTCCCGCCTTCCCCCTGCCCGTAGGTTTTGATACCCAGGAGAAATATCTACGTCACATATCATTCGAAGGAGTGCGCAAAAAATATGGCACGCTCACCACAGAAGTCGAAGACCGATTAAATTTTGAACTAGATGTCATCACCAAGTCTGGGTATGCGGGATATTTTTTGATAGTCCAGGATTTGACGAGTGTAGCCAGACAAATGGGGGTATCCGTAGGCCCAGGTCGTGGATCGGCTGCCGGGTCATGTGTCGCCTACTGCTTGGGCATCACCAATATAGATCCGATCAAATACGACCTACTATTTGAGCGATTTCTGAATCCGGAGCGGGTCTCTATGCCGGATATTGATATCGATTTTGATGACGAAGGTCGCAGCAAAGTGATCGATTATGTCATAGACAAATATGGCAAAAATCAGGTAGCACAAATCGTCACTTACGGCACGATGGCTGCCAGGTCTTCTCTACGAGACGTAGGCAGAGTCATGAATATTCCGCTCAATGAGGTAGATCGGGTCTCAAAGATATTTCCATCTCACTTGTCCGCCACTCTTGCTGGAGTATTAGCAGATAAGGACGTCACAGCAAGTCAAAAAGAAGTTTTCACCACTGACGACAAAGAAAAAGCCATCGAATTTCGTAAGATGGCGGAGGAAAAGTCTGACATTGGAGAAATGATCCGTACAGCCAAAAAGCTTGAAGGTTCTATCAGGAATACAGGTATTCATGCTTGTGGTGTCATCATCACGCCCGATGATATTACCAATTTTGTACCCGTTTCGGTAGCTAAAGATTCAGATCTGCTCGTCTCTCAGTTTGACAACTCGGTAGCCGAAGAAGCGGGATTACTCAAGATGGACTTCCTTGGATTGAAGACATTGACCATCATCAAAGATGCTCTCGAAATCATCAAAGATCGATATGGGGAGGAGCTGGATATTGATGCCATATCATTGGAAGACCAGGCTACGTTTGAGCTCTTCCAGCGTGGTGATATGGTGGGCATCTTTCAGTACGAATCGCCTGGAATGCAAAAGCACCTCAGAGATGTGATACCAACCAGATTTGAGGACTTGATAGCTATGAATGCCTTATACCGTCCTGGACCAATACAATATATTCCAGACTTCATTGCACGTAAAAACGGTAAACAAGAAATCAAATTTGATCTGCCGGAGATGGAAGATATCCTGGCAGAGACCTATGGTATCACAGTATATCAAGAGCAGGTGATGTTGTTGTCTCAAAAGCTGGCGGGCTTTAGCAAGGGGGATGCTGATATGCTTCGTAAGGCTATGGGTAAGAAGCAAAAAGCAGTGCTTGATACGATGTTTTCCAAATTTGTGGAAGGGTGCAAAGCCAATGGCCATCCTGAAGAAAATGTCAAAAAAGTGTGGACCGACTGGGAAGCATTTGCATCTTATGCATTTAATAAGTCGCACTCTACTTGCTATGCTTATATAGCTTTTCAGACGGCTTATCTCAAAGCCCACTATCCACAAGCATTTATGGCATCTGTGCTCAATCACAATAAAAATGATATCTCCAAGATCAATTTTTTCCTAAGAGATACCCGAAGGATGAAAATAGATGTGCTCGGTCCGGACATCAATGAGAGTAACATCAAGTTTGCTGTCAATGCCAAAGGACAGATTCGTTTTGGACTTTCAGCACTAAAGGGAGTAGGCGAAGGTCCGGTAGAAGAAATCGTCAGAGAACGAAAAGAAAATGGACCTTTTGAAGATGTGTATGACATGATGAGGAGGCTCAATCTAAGGTCGGTCAACAAAAAATGCATGGAGAGTCTGATATTAGGTGGCGCATTAGACTCCTTCGGCAACTTCAATCGTGCCCAATATTTCGAAACGGATGAAGACAAATCCGATACTTTTGTCGAGTCTTTGCTCAAATACGGCTCCAGTTTTCAGGCACAAAGAGATAGTAATCAGATGTCTTTATTTGGTGATTCTATGACCAATTATATAGACCTGCCCAAACCACCCAAAATCGATGAGTGGAATCAAATCGAAAAATTGGAGAAAGAGAAAGAAGTAACCGGCATTTATATCAGTGGACATCCGCTGGACGATTATCATTTGGAATTTACCAATTTTATCAATTGTTTACTTGAAAATGTTGAAATCACTCCCGACAAACTGCTCAAGTTGGGAGGTATCGTTTCAGAGGTCTCTTTTGGCACTACCCAAAAAGGTACTGGGTATGCCAGATTTACTATTCAGGATTTTACTGGTAGTTTACAAGTCAGTTTGTACAACGAAAAATTTGAGTCCTACAAACATTTGATTACCAAAGGTCAGGTACTTTATGTAGAAGGTATCTATGAAAAAAGTTATAATCAGGACAGATTTTTCTTCAATGTGAAAGACATTAGGATGTTGGACACTATTGGTAAAAATAAAACTAAGTCTTTAACTATTAAAATACCATTGGATCAGATCAATGAAAAATTAGTCCATGAGATAGAACATCTTTGTTTGGAGAAAGTCGGGCCTCATATCCTCAAGCTAAAAATAGTGGACGAGACCAGCGATATTGGCGTAGATTTGATAGCGACAACACTAAAAATTGCCGCCGATTACCAGTTTATACAAGAGCTGGAAGATTTGGGATTGGCCTATAAGCTCAACTGATCATCATAAATGTATTATGATATTTTAGGTATAACCTAAATATCTAAAATTAATCCCTGTTTAAAA
>JBATLS010000453.1:0-10872 GCA_049289435.1 Saprospiraceae bacterium
GTTAAGAGATATTTATTGATTTTTACTCAACCCTGCCCGCTTCGCAGCAGGCGGGCTTCCCGATAGCCATCGGGACGATAGCTATCGGGTCTTTCTTGCAAGAGAAGGACTTCAAAAAGTTGCCTTAACTAAACGACATTGAATATAAAATACAAAATAAATATTGACTTAAAGTTTAGTAACCTGAATAAAACCCCAAGTAAGTGAGTACACATATCGGAACGCCAGCACAAGGAGCCAACTTTTTTGGAAGGTCAAAAATGTTGGATAAATTAAAGAATAGTATTGTAAAAGGTATGCACGTCCTACTTTCTGGCCCTCGTCGAGTCGGAAAGACATCAATAGCATTGAGATTATTATATTTATTAAAAAAAGATAACTGGAATGGAATATACGTAACTTTTGAAGGTGCCCAAGACGAAACTGTCATCGCTCAAAGAATATTGACAGCACTTCAAGAACAAGAAACACTTTGGAAGAATTCTCAAACTACATTCGAAAATATATTTAAGAACGCCAATTTGGAGATTAAAGGATTTGGTGTTAAGATTAAATACAAACGCAATGACAATAGTGTGGCACATCTTTTGGAAACATTTGGTAAAGCCATCCAAAGCATCAAAGGGAATTTTTTAATTATTATTGATGAACTTCCTGTATTCCTTGCAAGCTTAGAATCAAAGGAAGATGGAAAGGAAAGAGTAAAATCTTTTCTAAACGTATTAAGATCATTTAGACAATACGATCAAAATGATGATAAAGATAAAAAAGTATGGTTTTTTTGTGGGTCTATCAGTCTGGAAAGTTTTGCAGCAAATAGAAATCTGTCCTATACGATAAATGACATTCGGCCATTTAAATTGGGGGCATATGATCAATATGAAACCATTGAATATCTAGACCTAGCATGTAAAAAATCGTTTATCACCTGTGATAATACTGTCAGAGATCATATAATAACCAAAGTAGGCTGGCCAATACCATTTTATCTGGCGATCGTCTTTGATGCTGCACTCCAAGAAATGAATGGAAAAGTAATGGAAGTCACACATATAGATGTAGGCTACAAAAATGCACTTAATGAACATAAAAAAGATTTTGACTTATGGATACAACGTCTTCAGTTGCACATTGCTCATCCTGAAGTACATATCGAATTTTTAAAATTGATAGCAACCAAACAAAATGTTGATCTGGACTACATCAAAGCGTATATAATCAGCACAGAATGGAGCAATCTGAAAGAATTGCATTTGATACCTATACTTGATCAATTGGAAGCTGATGGGTATATTGTATTGGAAAATCGGAGCTATTACTACAGGTCACCATTGATTAGAGATTATATTATCCACAAATTTCATCTGGACAAAAATGAACCATAAAATAAATCTCCAATCCATCCGAAAATATAATCCTGGTCTTCTCAAGGATGAGGATGTCATCAATAACTTTTTGGTGCGTCAAAAAACTTTTGGCCACCTTATAAACTTAATATCAAACGAAGATAAATCATCGATTCCACAGCACTATTTGATCATTGGGCAAAGAGGTATGGGCAAAACTACCCTACTCAAACGGATTGAAGTAGAAATAAGAACCAATAAGGATTTGTCAACAAAATATGTAGCACTTCAATTTCCAGAAGAGCTATACAACGTCGATCGACTCTCTAAGTTTTGGCTCAATACTATCGATGTATTTCTGGATTATCTGGAGCTCTCAGGCAACATGAGTTTATATAAAATATTCGATGTAAAGTTGAAGCAATTGATACAGAATGGCGATAATGAAAGCCTGTCAGAAATGGCATACCAACTTTTTATACAAATCATTAAAGAAATTTCCAAAAGGCCAATATTGCTTATAGATAATCTCGATTTGGTTTTCGAAGGATTGAAAGAAGAAGAGCAATGGCAACTCAGAGAGAAAATGTCCAAACCAGGTGCTCCTATATTTATCGGGGCGAGTGCTGCACCATTTGATGCGGTATTTGAATACAAACAAGCATTTTATGATTACTTCAAATTGGTCACACTTGATCCATTAACCTACCAATCATTTAGTGATTTGATAATGGCACTTGCTCAAAATCTGGAAAATGAAACCATAGAATCGTCTTTCCAACTAAATAAAAAACGGATCAAAACCTTATACAACTTGACTGGTGGAAATATCAGGACAGCCATCATCCTGTTTGCATCGTTATCTTCTGGATTTGGAGACAATATAAGCGATGATCTTGAAAAACTACTTGATGAAGTGACCCCAATATACAAAGCACGCATAGACCAGTTGTCTGATCAGATGCGTATCATCGCCGATGCCATAGCTTTGTATTGGAATCCGATAGACTTACAGCAACTCCGAGAGATTACACTTCTCGAAAACAACACTTTGTCTCCTCAGATCAGGCGGCTGAGACAGTTAGGTTGGATCTCCAAAACAGCCAGTAAAAAAACTAAAGGCGACAAGTATGAGATGACTGAGCGATTTTTTAATGTGTGGTACATGATGCGAAGGAGCTCACGCAGACATAGAAAATATATCACATATCTATCCAGATTTATAGATGAGTTTTATGGCGATAATGTGACTAATATGGCTAGATCGAAACTTTCTCAGCCCATCCTAAAAGAGCATGAAATGAACTATCGCCTTGCACTATCCAAAACTTCGATAAATAAAAGACAAAAGACCCAAATCAATGACCAACTGAATGATAATATGGAGTATTCGATTGCCAAAGAACCAAGTATTCCTTACTCATCTGCTAATAAATCAAATTTAGCCAACAAAATACATGAATATTTTGAATTATTGGATAATGAGAGATATAACAAAGCAGCAGATTGGCTTGAGGAACATATCTTATTATTTCCCAAGAGTGCAGCATTGTATTTCTACAAAGGATACCTAAATCATGTTTTCCTGCATAATTATGAAACATCAAAAGATTCATATTTGAAAGCAGTGGAAATGGGCTTAATGTTTGCCGGAACTTGGAACAATCTCGGAAATTTGTACGGCAGTTTTTATAAAAATTATGAAGATGCAAAGCAAGCCTATCTTAAGGCTATCAAACTAGATCCTGACTATGCATATGCATGGAATGGGTTAGGAAATCTTTATCACGATCATTTTAAAAAATATCAATTAGCAATAGATGCTTACAAAGAAGCCATTCGGTGTGTGCCAAACTTGAATTTACCAAAATTCAATCTTATTTTTCTAATGCGAGACATTTTAGGTGAAAAAGAAGAAGCACTTACTTTATTGAATAATATAGACAAAACAAAGAATAATGAGTATCTAGATATATATTTTCTCCATCAAAGTCTATTTCAGGTTTATGATCTAAATTTTGGGTTGGCAAGTGAAAGCCTTAATTTAGCTATAGAAATTCTAGATTGGAATCATCCTTTTGACACTTTTGATGATTGGGTACGATATGCAGCTGTGGCCATCAAAAAAGGTTTTGGTGCTGAGATGATCCGTATTTTTACTGAAACTAAAATAAATATTTTGATGCGTCCTTACTTCGAAGCATGTGTCGCTTGTCAGCATAAAGATGAGTTTCATTTTCAGGATGTGGCAGCCGAAGTCAGAGATATCGCAAAGGAAATCTACGATCAGATCAATAATTATATGGTTGATATGAAATGATACATCAACCGATATCATTTGAACACTTAAAATTAAATCGATAGATAAAATTAGGTAATTTTGCGTTATAAAATGGTAAAATGCAAAAAAAACGATTCTTCTGTATTGATGCGCATACCTGTGGCAATCCGGTGCGATTGGTTGCTGGTGGTGGTCCTGAATTGATGGGCAAAAATATGGCTGAAAAGAGAGCTTACTTCCTGCAGCATTATGATTGGATTAGAAAGAGTCTGATGTTTGAGCCGAGGGGTCATGACATGATGAGTGGGAGTATTTTGTATCCACCCTCCGATCCACAAAACGATGTAGGAGTTCTATTTATAGAAACCAGCGGCTGCCTGCCAATGTGCGGCCATGGTACTATTGGCACGATCACCATCGCCATCGAAGAAGGCTTGATTCTGCCCAAGATACCTGGAAAGATAAAAATGGAAACTCCTGCCGGATTGGTTAATATCGAATATAATCAAATATCCAATGGTAAGGTTTCTTCGGTCAAACTGACCAATGTGGGTTCATTCTTATATAAAGAAGGTTTGAAAGTGGACTGCCCCGATCTTGGTGAATTGACCGTGGACGTAGCTTATGGTGGAAATTTTTATGCCATTGTAGATCCACAAAAGAATTTCAAAGGAATCGAAAACCACACAGCAGACCAACTCATCTCTTGGAGCAGGGAAATCAGGAATGAACTCAATCTAAAATATACTTTCCAGCATCCCACTTTAGCAGATATCAACTGGTGTAGTCATGTACTGTGGACAGGAGAATGTTTAGACCCTGAATCTACAGCACGCAATGCAGTCTTTTATGGTGATAAAGCAATAGACAGGTCGCCTTGTGGTACAGGTACTTCAGCTAGAATGGCCCAGTGGTATGCCAAAGGAAAGCTAAAGCAAGGAGATCAATTCATTCATGAAAGCTTCATAGGTAGTAAATTTATAGGAACCATTGAAGGATTGACCAAAGTAGGAGAATACGAAGCCATCATACCTGGCATAGCAGGTTGGGCCAAAATATATGGTTACAATACCATTTTGGTGGATCCTGCAGATGATCCTTATGCTGCGGGGTTTCAAGTATTATAAAAAAATCAACTTAATGAAAATCACCATTATTGGCGCAGGAGTCATCGGCCTGACATCAGCATACTACCTTAGTAAAGAAGGACATGAAGTTACTGTTATTGATAAAAGTGATGGTACAAACAATTGTTCGTTTGGTAATGCAGGGTATATCTCACCCAGTCATTTTATTCCATTGGCCTCTCCGGGCATTGTCGCTCAAGGGCTCAAATGGATGCTGAGTTCTACAAGCCCATTTTATATTAAACCAAGATTGAATGGATCGTTGATCAAATGGGGTCTAAAATTTTATTCCAAAGCCAATGCCAAAACAGTAGCTCAAAATGCGCCACATCTAAATAACATACTCCAGCTGAGCCGAAATTTAATGGTGGAGATGGATAGAGATTTCAACCACTCTTTCAGATTGGAAACTAAGGGATGTCTGATGTTGTACCAAACCGAACATACGGGCAGGCATGAAGCAGAATTGGCCAATGAAGCTAAGGACTTTGGCATCCACGCTCCCATATTGACAGCTGCCGAAGTTCAGAATATGGAGCCCGAAGTGACTGTAGATGTATTGGGCGGTGTATATTTTCCTATAGACTGCCATCTGCATCCGGTGAAGATGATGAAGAGTTTGTATAATAAATTAAAAGAAATGGGTGTCCAAATATTGTACAACCAAGAAGTCACAGATTTCGAATCATCCAATGGAAAAGTAACTTCTGTCATTACTCATCAAAGTGCCTACAAATGTGATCATTTAGTCGTGGCTACTGGGTCGTGGTTGGAAGTGATTAGCGAAAAATTAGGGATTGAATTATTGCTCCAGCCTGGCAAAGGATACAGTATGACCTATGGCAACAGAACAAAAAATCTTCATCACCCTGCTATCCTGGTCGATGATCGGGTAGCCATGACTCCACTCGGAGACCAACTCAGAATAGGCGGCACTATGGAGCTCACAGGCATCAATCATGACGTCAATATGAAGCGTGTCCACCCCATCGTAGCAGCCGCAAACAAGTATTATCCAGACCTAGATCTACATCCACCTGCATCTGATCAGGTTTGGATCGGATTGAGACCATGTTCGCCTGATGGGCTACCGTATATCGGCCACAGCCCTCACCACCAAAATGTAACTGTGGCTGGCGGTCATGCTATGTTGGGGATATCATTGGCTGCGGCAACGGGGCTGTTGGTAAAACAAATCATACAAAAGGAGAAAACAGAAATCGATATCAAGGCTTTTAGGGTAGAGCGGTAATCATTACAATTTTATAACATTTTGTGATCGTAATCCAAAATTGTTATGCTTTTTTTTGATTATAGTCACAATATGTTATGTTTTTGACAGAAATTCATGAAAATTGGTCGTATTTATTGTTTCCGTGGAGACTGGATGATATTCATCAGTAAAGCTCTTACTGAATTTTGACAATTTTACTTTTCTGTATTTAAATTCATAGGCTCTTATAGCACCATTGGCTTCTTCAATATAGTCTATTTCTTGCTGCTGTCTGGTACGCCAGAAGTATTGATTGCAATACAAGCCGAGATTCATATTCATTTTCACCCGCTCGCTAACCATGTAGTTTTCCCATAGATGACCCGCATCGCTGCGCAAAGACATCGGTCTGAAATCTCCGACAATGGCATTTCTGACCCCAGTGTCATAAAAATAAATTTTACGACTTTTCTTTAGCTCATTCCTTAAGTTTCTGCTGAAAGATCGCAGCCTGAATACCACCATACTTTTTTCCAACAAGTCGATATATCTGCCTATGGTAGAAGGATCTGATGCCAAAAGTTGAGCCAACTCATTATAGCTGACTTCACTGCCGATTTGTCTTGCCAATGCTTCAGTCAGATTGTGGAGCAGTTCAGGTTTGCGTACATCCTGATAATTAAACACATCTTTGTAGAGGTACCCAGAAGTCAGTTCGCGCAACAATATTTCTGCCCTATCAGGAAATGTAATTACTTCAGGATACATCCCATAAATCAGGCGTGTCTCGATGAGTCTTTGCTCTGCAATCCTACCGTGATCATCTACCATCTCTTGATAGGATATACCATTCATGAGTATTTCAATCTTCCTGCCAGTGAGCGGCTCATTGATATCAGACGACAGTTCCAGTGCTGACGAGCCGGAGACGATGAGTTTGATGTCTTTAAGTTTGTCAATGATCAATTTTAGTGTCAGCCCTATGTTTTTCACCCGCTGAGCCTCGTCGATGATGACAAGCTTTTGTGTTCCCAGATAAGCCCGTAGTTTGGTAGAAGATGCATCTGTCAATATGCTTCTGACATCTGGTTCGTCGCAGTCAAGGTACATTGATGCAGGATTTTCGCTATGAATATCCATCAGTAAGGTGGTCTTGCCTACCTGACGAGGCCCGAGGAGCAAAACCGACTTACCTGAAGACAATGTCTGCTCTATTCTGTGTCTGATAATTCTGCGGATCATGATACAAATATATACCATTTTGTGATCGTAATCCAAAATTGTTATGTTTTTTTTAGATTATAGTCACAATATGTTATGTTTTTGATATTTTTCTCCACTATAGTAAGCTAACCAAAGCTACAAATCTTCATTCTTCCCCTCTCTTATTAAATTTTAATCGTATAATATTTAAATTTAATATGTAAATCATATTTGGCACAATAAAGTAAATTGCTTTTGTGGGTTATATGCTGGTCTAAAATGGCTACAGGCTTTTTAGTATTTTAACATCGAAGTTTCTCTAAAATGCAATCTGTGCTTTGGTTGTATCTATAACTGACATGAATGAACTTTTGATGTCTTCATCTATTATCCCATCACTATCAGAAAAATTCTTTTCGAACTCCGGCAATGAGAACGTAGCAATAATCTGAGCCCCGTGAATTGGGAATCTTGTTTTTGCAGCTTCCAACACAAATCCGCCACCCCGTCTGCCCGGAGATGTTGCCATAAGCAGCATGGGTTTTTCCTGAAAAACTTTACCATCTATTCGTGATGCCCAATCTAGAATATTTTTGAATGCCGCAGAATAAGAACCGTTATGCTCTGCCATGGAAGCTATGATCAGATCAGCTTGCCTCATTTTTTTTATGAATAATTTAGCTTCTTCCGGATGGCCGTCAATTTTCTCTTTATCTACAGAAAATATGGGCATTTCAAAATCGTTCAAATCCAAAACCTCCACATCAGCTCCTTCAAACAGGCTTGCGGCATAAGTTGCCAATCTTTTATTGATCGATTCTCTACTGGTGCTCCCGCCAAACGCTACAATTTTCATTATTTTATATCTTTATTTCACTTAATTTTAATTGGAAGCCTTGTTACGACTGATATCTACACTTCCATCGGCACTTCCATCAAAAGTACTTCACTATTCCTTAAAGCTTTGAAGTCGATATGTGTTACTTTCCAAACTCCCAAACCATCTCTGGTATTCAATTGTTGCGATCCAACCATAATTTCACCGGAAAGCACAAACATATAAACTCCATTACCAGTACTCTTCAATGTATACTTAGTTGCAACATCTTTATCGAAACTACCCAAATGAAACCATGCATTTTGATGTATCCAAACTCCTTCATCCTCCGGATTTGGACTGATTATTTGTTGAAATTTATTATGTCGATCTCCTTTATTCAATGATATTTGATCATATCTAGGCTTTACATTCATTTTGTTGGGTAATATCCAAATTTGCAAAAATTTAACCAGCTTATCCCGATTCTTATTTTTCTCACTATGCTCAATGCCTGTTCCGGCACTCATGACCTGTATATCACCCTCACTAATGACAGCAGTATTGCCCATATTGTCACTGTGCTCCAGATCTCCTTCCAGCGGTATAGATATAATCTCCATATTAGAGTGACCGTGTCTTCCAAAACCCATCCCTCCATTGACTATATCATCATTAAGCACTCTCAGCACCCCAAAATTCATCCTTTCAGGATTGTAATAATTTCCGAAGCTAAAGCTATGATAGCTTTTGAGCCACCCATGATCTGCTTGACCTCTGGTAGATGCTTGATGCAATATAATATTTCCCATTTGTATTAGTTTTATTGATTATACTTAAAGTAAATTAGATTGCAAAAATGTTAGATTTTAATCGTTTAATTTTGAACGTATTAAAATTAATATTTTTCGCAATTTAATTTCTTTTGACTAAAATAGCCTGTTAATTTCTTGCCCCAAATACAGAATAATAACATCCACAAACCTAAGAAACTAATCTTTGGACAAAAAGATGCCCTTTCGCAAAATTAACTCCTTAACAGAGCTATTCTCAATAAGTTCTAATAGCAGTTATGACAATAGGCCATTGAATTTAGAGCGCAATTTAAACCTATAAAATAAAGAAAATAAAACTTCTATTGGTAATTCCAGCTACTTAAGTCTGCTCCTTTAGGTGCTGTTTTACTAAGTTCTTTAGTCCATTTTGGAATAAACATACGATGGTATCTCAATCTAGATATGGCATTAGGTTGGGAATGATCTCCATTCCAACAATGTTCAGCTCTGTCGCCATAATCCACTTCACCATCATAGTATGGATCAGATGTTGCTTTAAGCATTTCTTCAGTGAGGTACACAGCATTATTTAGATAATAATTGTCCATGTCACCACAATATATTCTAATCTTTCCTTTCAGGCTTTTACCTATTTTAGGCCAATCTCTTTTCATGATGTAGGAAAGATCATAATTTTCTCTCCAGTATGCCGCCACTGTGGTATCAATGACCCCTGTTTTTTTATCCCAAAGACGCATAGGGTATCCATCCTTATCCACAGGAGAGTAAGTAGCTTCCCAGATATCCCATTGCTGACCAGACCGGCTGCGATCTCCAAGGACAGCTTCCCGATCATTCACTTCTTTGAGCGTGGCACTGACATGACCTAAATAGTCTCTTTGTCCCGGTCTCAAAGTTTTCTTGAACTCACTATCCAGATAATACGCATTTTTATCTTTGTAAATGTCTACCACTGTGAATGCTCTGAAATCTATCGGATCAGGACACGCGGCAAAACAACCATTGTACTCCTCCGGATACATGACCTGAGCGGCTAAAGCTTCCCAGCCACCGGTAGATCCACCATACATAAATCTGGCCCACCCTTGACCAATTCCTCGATATTGTGCTTCTATGTATGGAATAAGTTCGTAAGTAATGGCATCACCATACGGTCCCTGAGCGGCAGAATTGACAGCATAAGAGTCATCATAATATGGAGTTGCATGCTGAATTTCAATAGCTAGGACACGAGGAAACAAAGGCCCCGACCACATTTTGTAAAAATCATACGCTTCCTGATCCACGATTCTATTGTAACACTCCAATTTAAATCTGGCACTATATACACAAGGTAAAGTGGTATCTGGTGGAGTAGTTCTGAATCCCCCAAAATCATCCGGGAAATGACCATGATAAATCGCCAGAGGATATTTTACGTCTGTTCGCTCATTCCAACCTTTGGGTAACAGGATGTGCGCGCCTAAATATATATCGCGACCCCAAAACTCCGACAATAATTTACTCTTAAGTTTGATATGTTTGATCCATTCAGTGTCTTTAGGCTCTTCAATGGGTGGTATTTTTTGATCCAAAGTGATACTTACCTTAGCACCTGTCTTCACATCTATATTGACTTTAACTGGGGTACTGTAAATGTTCCCGGGTGCCAGGTTCCATTGTTGTCCTTCTCCTCTATCCATAGGCAATTTGACAGTTTTACCTGTAGAAAGATGGAAAGTTTCGTACTTATGAAAAAGGGCCTGCACATAGTAGTCGCCCGCAGGAATCTCCCCCATCTCTAAAGGATACCCATTCTCCACGCCAGTAAAAATGATCTTATCACCAGGTTTTCTGTTTTCAACATTGGTGCCAAAAGCCATCTGAGTACTGGGACCATCTACTATTTCAAATCGAGGTTCTTTATCAGGATTGGATGATAACATGAGAATAATCCTTCCGTCAACCATATCGATATCCAGACTGTCAGTCAAACTTATTTCAAATGTAGTCTTGATATCTCCCTTGGATGTATCGGGACTGCATGACATATAAAAAAGAATAAAAAGTAAAAAAGTGGCAGGAATAAGGTGTTTCATTTTGATGATA
>JBATLS010000454.1:0-5024 GCA_049289435.1 Saprospiraceae bacterium
TTGTGTTTGATAGCTGTGGCATCTGCAAAACAGCCCATGGCCTGATTGTCATAAACATTGGCCAACCCGTCCCGGATCAATCCGTCAGTCAGCTCACCATGTCCATATTGATACCCATACCTACCCTTGGAGAGATAATATGGTATTGAAGACATATTTTCCATGCCTCCTGCCACTACTATTTCATTTTGACCTAGCTGGATAGATTGAGCCCCAAACATAATAGACTTCATACCCGAAGCACACACTTTATTGACCGTGGTGGCAGGAGTGGCATCAGGTAAGCCAGCCAACAGTGCTACTTGACGAGCAGGCGCTTGTCCGGCATTGGCTTGTACGACTTGTCCCATAAATATTTCCTGAATCTGCCCAGGCTCTAAAGATGTCTTGGATAAAGCTCCTTTTACAGCTACTGAACCTAAATCTGTGGCGGCTATACTCGCTATACTTCCTCCAAAACTACCGATCGGTGTTCGTGCCACTGATACTATAAATACTTCTTTCATCACTTTATTTTATTTGGTTTTTAATGTTCAGATTGAATCTTTGGAAAAGAAATTTGTCATGAGTGAAAAACTTAATTGATAAGATTCATTAAGATTGCTGAGTACACTTAATAATGATCACAACAACCTAACCCTAAAAATAAACAATGAAAAGTGCTTAGAGTTTTTCAAATTGGTTCCAATCTTCTTCATCATCAACGTCGTTGAGGGTATCGAGCAAAAAGTAACTCAAAAGTAATTGGTCGGCTTTTTGAGTCGTTGCAGTAAAAACTGAATCAGAACTCCATACGATATCTCTGAAAATCTGATGATTAAACTTTTTCATACCTAGTAAATAATAACCTCCATCAAATGTAGGCCCAATGACTATGTCATGCTGATCTAGTGCAACAAAAGCTTTCTCAATGATATTCGGAGTAATGTCCGGGCAGTCACTTCCTATGATGATGGTTTTGGTTATGGTACTACTTTCATTGTGCGAAAGCTCAAAAACACGCTCAAATGCATGTTCCATCCTATTGCCCAAATCATCGCCTTGCTGCAAATGCTTAACATAGATATCTGGACTCCAGTCATCTAAATCATCTACAAAGTCACTGTAAAAAAGGTGCTTCTGAAACTGCCCGTTTGATGTGATATTTTGACATCTCCGAAGCAGAAATTTATAAATAGTAAGTGCTTTCTGATCCCCAACGGTCTTAGCCAAGCGTGTCTTGACCTTACCCAATACAGGATTCTTAATGAAAATCAAAAGATTTGACTCACCAATCACTCATCTTTCTTTTTATCGTCTTTATCTTCTTTTTTCCTGACTTTAGCTCCGGATTTTAAATTTTTGCTAATCTCTGCATATGGTCCAGAGATCAATATGTCACCTGGCTTGATACCAGATTCGATGGAGATATACTCGTCGTCTTGTATTCCAGTAGTGACTTTCACCATTTTGGCAGTATCTGCATCCATCAGAAAAACAACTTCATCATACTCTGCATCGATGACTTCAGATTCACCTGTTTCAGTACTTTCTTTCTTTTTCTTTTTATTTTTTTCGTCTTCTTTCTCTCTTACCGTTACACATTGGATGGGCACTGCCACGACATCCTTGAGCTCATCGGTATATATATCTACAGATGCTGACATGCCTGGTCGCAATGGGTATTTTAACGATTCCGTTTTGATATCTTGGTAGGATTTTTCATCAATTCTTATTTTTACCACAAAATTTGTCACCTGATCCGTATTTAACGAAGCTGTAGTTCCTGTAGAAAGGTTGGAAGCAGAATTGGCTATTTGTGTCACTGTGCCTTTAAATTTTTTGCCCAGATATGCATCCACTTCTATGTCAGTCTCGTCACCTAATTCTACCTTTAGTACATCATTTTCACTGACATCTACCTGCACTTCCATGGCATTTAGATTGGATATACGCATCATTTCTGTACCAGTCATCTGTATGGTACCTACTACCCTTTCTCCTTTTTCGACAGAGAGTTTTGATACGATACCACTGGTAGGTGATTTTATTATAGTCCGATTAAGACTAGTTTTAAGCTCATTAAGGCTTGCTGTAGCCCCTTTTATGCTAAATTCTGATGCCTGCGTATTTTGTTGAGATGACTTTATACTGGCATCTGATGCCCTTATATTGGCTTCGAGTTGTCTTTGTGTAGCGTACGACTGATCCAATTCGGCTTGTGATATGACTCCATCTTTTTTGAGCTGTTCATTGCGCTTATGAATCGTACGGGCATTTTCCAATTGAGCTACTATTTGTTCTCGCTGTGCCCTGTTGGACTCTATCTGTGACTTACTGATGGCCAATTGAGCTTTGGAACTATTCAAGCTGGCTTCCCCTCTTTGGACAGCCGATATATAAGCTTCCGGATCTATTTTGGCCAATACCTGACCGACTACCACAGAGTCTCCTTCTTTTACGTATAGCTCGACGATCTCCCCAGATACGTCTGAAGATATTTTTACTTCGGTTTCAGGAAAAATTTTGCCGCTAGCAGATACCGTTTGTTTTATAGTTCTTTTTTGAGCCTCTTCTACGGTTACTGAAGTGCCTTTTGGCTTTGTGCTTCCTTTATAGATGGCTAAACCAACTACTGCCACAAGTACTATTCCCAAGGAGATCATTAACCAATTTCTTTTTTTTGGATTTGCCATTTGTTTTGTTTTTATTGCTGAATATAAAAGGGATGTAATATAATTATTTTCAATATGTTATTTTGTCAATATGATGGGTTTACCTCTATAAAAATCCAACACCTTTGTCCTGAATAAATAGTCATATTTAGCGATGATTGCATTGATAGTAGAGGTTTCAAGTTGTGTTTTCAATCTGGTCAATTCAAATGCATTGATATTTCCAATTTCAAATCTTTTGACAGCATTGTTATATAGGTTGGATTGGGCTGTTTTAGTTTTTTCAGATGCCAGATATCTTGCTTTGGCTGCCTTTGCGTCCGAAAGGGCCTGTCCAACGGTGATTTTCAAACTTTCTCTGGTCTGATCTAAATTTAATACAGCTCTTTGACTTGTGAGTTTGGCACGTTGCACGCCTGCTCTACCAGAGTTGTTATTATAAATAGGTATGCTTAAAGAGATGCCTACACCATAAGACAAATTGTCGCTAAATTGGTCGAAGTAAGGTGTTTTTTCAAGAGTAGGTACTTGGCTTTCGAAACCAATAGTCGCTGTCTGACCATTGAAAATGACATTCTGATTGGTCACTTTGGTTTGATATCCTGAGACACTGACTCCTCTATTTGAATAATTGGTACGAAGATTGCCACCAGCTCCCAACGTAGGCAACAATTGAGCTGAAGCTATTTTCACACCGAGTTGGGCACTCTGAACTCTCATTTCATTGGCATGATAAGATGGCTGACTCTGCAAGGCTGACTCGAAGACTTCATTAAAAGTGATGATATCCGTATCTGTATCCAACACTATTCCTTCCGGAGCACTCACATCCAATGGATAGTCTGGATCTAGTCTCAACAATTGTTTCATATTGAGGAGATTGATCATCAAGTTGTTTTCTGATTCTATGATACTTTGTTCGTTGGTTGCTATCTGAGCCATCAGATCCAACCTGTCGTTTTCAGGGCTGTTGCCGACGATAATCTGTTTATTCAGCTGATCCAGCTGTTGATTGGTCAAGTTGAGTTGGTTCTGGGCATTGAGGAGATTTTCTTTCGAAAACAGAATATTTAAGTATAGTGTTGCTACATTTAAAGATATATCTCTCCTCATTTGTTCCACATCTTTTAAGGCAGCTTTATTCTCCATTTTACTTTGGTTGATGGTATTAGTGACTCTATTACCGTTATAAAGTAAAACATTACTGTTGAGTGATAAGCCATTGTTGAAAAAAGTTTCAGTGATGAATTCGTTTCTAGTGGGGTCAATGGTACGACCAAAATTCCACCCTACATTGGTACTTGCTGATAAATTGGGATATCTGGCGTGTCTTGCCAAACTGACGTCAATCTCAGAGTTTTGTAGCGACAGCATGGTACCTTCTATTTGCAGACTTTTTTCTATGGCATGTTCCACACATTTCTCCAGAGACCAAATTTCTTGTCCAGACGCAGCTTCCGGATTCATGAATATTAAACAACAAATAACACTAAATACTAATCGAACTGACTTCATCATATGAATTTTATTGCGCAAATTTAATAAATATTGACCCAATATGTGTTAAAAATTATATCAATATAGGTTTTACATAGATTAAATGACATTCTATCTTGGATTTTTAGCATAAATGGGTGATTTAACCTATGATTATAAAATAAATAAAAATCTCAGCATCAAATGCAACGATGTTGCAAATATTGTTTACCTTTGTTTGGGTTTTAAAAGTATGTATGATTTCACGTGTTTTATTTATTATCCTTATTCCGTTTTTATTGCACTCTCAAAACTGCGATTTTGAACTGTCTATTCGTGTATTGGATCACCATGACGATGATGGTTTGGCCTATGCAACGGTTTTTATCCAGGAATTGGCCAAAGGAGATATCACTGACAATGAAGGGTCGGTACAATTTAAGCTGCTCTGTGCAGGAAAATACCATATCATTATATCTCATATTGGTTGTGCCACCCAAACTTTATTTGTAGATATCACAAAGAGCGAACAATTGACCATATACCTGGAACATCATGAAGAACTTCTCGAAGAGGTGGAGATCAAATCCGTCTCCTCGCAAAACAAAATAGGACTGAGTAAATCCAGTATTGGCAAGGAATTACTTCTAGAACTCAAAGGTAAAAATCTAAGCGACGTCCTCCTGACTGTCCCGGGAGTAAGTGCACTCCGTACGGGTCCGGGATTGGCAAAACCAATCATACAAGGCATGTACGGCAACAGGGTGACTATACTAAATCATGGAATCCCGCAAGAAGGACAACAGTGGGGAAATGACCACACTCCAGAAATAGATCCCAATACAGCCGACAAAATTTCGGTAGTCAAAGGATCATCTGCCATTAGGTATGGCT